>CAYXQT010000061.1:0-11268 GCA_964466445.1 uncultured Paraprevotella sp.
TGCACGACGCCATGAAGTTATTGGACAAGAACAAATCGAGCATACAAGACATCAGCGTCAGCCTCGGGTTTCCCGACCAGTCTGACTTCGGGCGTTTCTTCAAGCGGTTGAAGCACATGTCGCCCCAGCAATACCGGTTGAGGTCGAAACACTGACGGGGCGGGCTGTCCCCGCCGGCTTGCCGTTCGCGAGGGGCTTGGCCGGGGAAAGTCCGGCAGGCTTCGTTTCCAACCTCGCCCGGCACAGGGCTTTGAAAGGACGCGCGGGGATTTGTGCGATAATGTGCGGAGAAAATACCTTTCAGGGCGTAGGGACGTGCAACTCCCGGATTTTTACGGAAAGCGTTCCATGGCCTCCGGGAAAGGAGGAAACCATGGAACGCTTGTTCCGGTAATGCCGGACTTTGACTTCGCGCGAGATTCTCTCTTTACGAATTCATGCTCATCAGGAACTCCTCGTTGTTCTTAGTCGGTTCAATCCGGTCTTTCAAGAAAGACATGGCTTCTACCGGATTCATGTCCGCGAGGATTTTGCGCAACACCCACATGCGGTCCAAAGTCTGCTTGTCGTGCAACAGGTCGTCGCGCCTCGTGCTCGACGCCACGATGTTGACAGCCGGGAAGATGCGCTTGTTGCTCAGCGAGCGGTCGAGCTGGAGTTCCATGTTTCCCGTGCCCTTGAACTCCTCGAAGATGACTTCGTCCATCTTGCTCCCTGTGTCAATCAGCGCGGTGGCTATGATGGTCAGGGAGCCGCCGTTCTCGATGTTGCGGGCCGCGCCGAAGAAGCGTTTGGGCTTGTGCAGCGCGTTGGCGTCCACGCCGCCGGAGAGGACTTTCCCGCTCGCGGGGGACACCGTGTTGTAGGCACGCGCCAGCCGCGTGATGGAGTCGAGGAAGATGACCACGTCGTGGCCGCATTCCACCATCCTCTTGGCCTTTTCGAGGACGATGCCGGCTATCTTCACGTGGCGTTCCGCCGGTTCGTCGAACGTGGAGGCTATGACTTCGGCGTTGACGGTACGCGCCATGTCCGTCACTTCTTCCGGACGCTCGTCAATCAACAGCATGATGAGGTAAGCCTCCGGGTGGTTGGCGGCGATGGCGTTGGCGATGTCCTTCATCAGGATGGTCTTGCCCGTTTTGGGCTGTGCCACCAGCAAGGCGCGCTGCCCTTTGCCGATGGGGGCGAACAAGTCCACGATGCGTGTGGACAAGTTGTCGTTATGCCCTTTGCAGAGCTTGAACTTCTCGTCGGGGAAAAGCGGGGTGAGGTGTTCGAAAGGCACCCGGTCTCTCACGTCGCCGGGAGTGCGGCCGTTAATCTTGGTCACCCGGATGAGCGGGAAATACTTCTCGCCGGGCTTCGGGGGGCGCACGGGGCCTTCCACCACGTCGCCGGTCTTGAGGCCGAACAACCTGATCTGCGAAGTGCTTACGTAGATGTCGTCCGGGGAAGACAGGTAATTATAGTCGCTGGAACGCAGGAAGCCATAGCCGTCCTGCATGATTTCCAGGACACCTTCGCCCGTCAGGATGTCTCCGAAGTCGTATGACGGTTCGGCATCCCTGGGCATCTCCCTTACGGGGGCGTTTCCAGCCGTCTCATACGGATACGCGTCGGGAAGTCTGTAAGGCGTGATGTTCGGCTGTTGACCGCGGTAGGCCATGTGCGTTTCGTCCATGGCAGGTTCCGTGGAGAGGACAGGGATGTCTTCTATCACGACAAAGTCGTCCTCGTCCGCGGAAAAGAAAGCCTCTGTGGAAAACTCTTCCTTTTCCGTTTTCTCCTTGGTTTCCGGCGTTCCGGGTTCTTTCGCGTCGTCGGCAACTTCCGCAGGCTGAGCCGGGGCATCCTGTAAGATTTCCAACGGGATGTCGGCGTCAGGCTCGTTCACGGCCGGATGTCGCGCCGTCTTGTCCGGCAGAGCCGCGGCCTGTTCATCCGCCATTTTTGCGGCCGCTTCCAATGCCGCCTTTTCGGCTTTTGACTTCCGCCCTCTCTTCTTGGGCATCGGGATGTCAAGAGCCTTTGCGTTGCTTTCCGTCGCTTTGCCGGGCGTTTCCATTTTTCCCTCGCCATTTTCCGCCGTCCTGACAAAAGGAAGGGCAAAAGGCCGCGCCGGGGGAGGCGTCTCCACTTTTTCCGCGACAGTTTCCGCCGACAGCCTTGCCGGTTCGGGACTGGTTACGGGAGGCGTTTTCCCTCCGTTTTCCCGGTTCGTCGCCTCCTTATTGTCGCGGGCGGCCTCCTTTTTCTTCATGTCGAAGTTTTCACCGTTGCCCTGCGAGGCGCTGTATACTCGGTCGGTCTCCTTCTTGCTCACTTTGACGCGTTTGCGCGGCGTTCTCGTCGTAGTAGTGGCTTTTTGGGAGGCGGACAATATGGACTCTTCGTCTATGATTTGATAAATCAGTCCCATGCGGTTTCCTTCATTGGGCGCAGGGATTCCCAAACTCTTTGCTATGTCTGTCAGTTCTTCCTGAGACATGGCTTCCAATTCGCTTTTCTTATGCATATGTTAAGTATGTGTTGCCCTTTCCTTGTATCGTACAGAACTCATCTGTAGAAAGAATAGGATTCTTTTGGCTGGATTTCTTTGCCGTGATTAAAGATAGAATACCGTGCGATTACTGTCTTCTCGCATTCCGTCGGTGCAAAAGTAATGATTATTTTCCGTAAAGCACGCATCTTCCCCGTTTTTTTTCAATGAAGGCGGAAAGTTTTCCGCCTTGTCGTTTCCCTTTGCGGGTTTCACGATTAATCGTTATATTCGCGTGCGATTTGTATTGGAAAGGGATATGGCTTCAGTGAATCCTTATTTACAAGTGGACGGCTTGACCAAGCGCATAGGCGACCGCGTACTGTTCGAGCGCATTTCCTTCGGCATTGCGGAAGGGCAACGGGCAGGCCTGATTGCCAGGAACGGAGCCGGCAAGTCGACCCTGCTAAATATAATAGGTGGGAAAGAGGGATGCGACGAAGGGAGCGTGACCTTCCGCCGCGACCTGAACGTGGGCTATCTGGAACAGAACCCCTCTTACCCACCGGACCTGACGGTCATCGAGGCGTGCTTCTGCCACGGCAATGCGGTGGCAGACCTGGTACGGGAGTACGAGGACTGCGTGAACACGCCCGGAAATCCCCGTCTGCAAGAGATTCTCGACCGCATGGAGCGGGAAAAAGCCTGGGACTACGAAGTGCGGGCGAAGCAAATCCTGTCGGAACTGAAAATCCGTTCTTTCAACCAGAAGGTTTCCACGCTGTCGGGCGGACAACTTAAGCGGGTGGCTTTGGCCAACGTGCTGATTGCCGAGCCGGACTTGCTGATTCTGGACGAGCCGACTAACCACCTCGACTTGGAGATGGTCGAGTGGCTCGAAGATTACCTGAAACGCTCCAAGCTGAGCCTGCTGATGGTGACGCACGACCGTTATTTCTTAGACCGGGTCTGCTCCGTCATAATGGAACTGGACAACTCTACCTTATATATATATAAAGGTAATTACAGCTATTACTTGCAGAAACGGCAGGAACGCGTGGACGCGGCGAACGCCGAAGTGGCGCGGGCCAACAACCTTTATCGCAAGGAACTGGAATGGATGCGCCGCATGCCCTGCGCCCGCGGGCATAAGGCGCGTTACCGGGAGGAGGCGTTCTACGAGCTGGAGAAAGTAGCCAAGCGCAGGACGGCGGAACGGAGCATGGCGTTGGATGTGAAGTCGTCCTACATCGGCAGCAAGATCTTCGAGGCCGACCGCGTCTGCAAAAGTTACGGGCCGGACAAGGTCATCCTGAAAGATTTCTTTTACACGTTCTCGCGGTACGAGAAAATGGGCATCGTGGGGAACAACGGCACGGGGAAGTCTACCTTCATCAAAATCCTGCTGGGCATAGTGAAGCCGGACAGCGGGCGGATTGTCGTGGGCGAGACGGTGCGGTTCGGCTATTATTCGCAAGACGGGATGGTCTTCGACGGACGAATGAAAGTCATCGACGCGGTGCGGGACATCGCCGAATACGTCGACCTCGGCGACGGGCGGCATCTGTCCGCCATGCAATTCTTGCAGCATTTCATGTTTTCGCCCGAGGAGCAGCAAAGCTACGTGTATAAGCTGAGCGGAGGGGAACGTCGCCGCTTATACCTTTGCACCGTGCTGATGCGGAACCCGAATTTCTTAGTATTGGACGAACCAACCAACGATTTGGACATCGCCACCTTGCAGGTGCTGGAGGAGTACCTGCGAGACTTCAAGGGCTGTGTAATCGCGGCGAGCCACGACCGTTATTTCATGGACAAAGTCGTGGATCACCTTTTGGTGTTCCGGGGGCAGGGCGACGTGCGCGACTTCCCGGGCAACTACACGCAGTACCGCGAGTGGCAGGAAGAGGAGCAGAAGGCAGGGCGCGGACGGCAAAAAGAGATGCGCACGAAAACGAAAGAGCCGCCGACCCCGAAATCACCCCGCGCGGCCCGCGGGGAACGGAAGCGGAAACTGACGTTCAAGGAACGCCGGGAGTTGGAACAGCTGGAACAAGACATCGCGGCACTCGAGTCGGAAAAGAAAGACATAGAAGAGGCTTTGTGCAGCGGGACGCTCTCCGTGGGTGAATTGACGGACAAGTCCAAACGCCTGCCCCTCCTCGACGGTGAATTGGACGAGAAGTCCATGCGTTGGCTGGAATTGAGCGGAATCGAGGAATAAAATACGGAGCGCGAAACAAGCACCCTCTTAGTTGCGGGAGACTTGTTTCACGCCTTTCACGGTCTTCAGTTTCTTTTCTAACAATTGCAGCCTGCTCGTGTCGTCGAGCATGACGGTCAGCGTCCCGGAGAACAAGCCGTCGTGAGAATCGATGCTGATGCTTCGCAGTGAAATCTTCTCCTCCTTGCTGATGATGGACGTGATGTTGTTCACGATGCCCAAGTCGTCGTTGCCGACGACCTTGAGCGTGATGGGGTACTGACTGCCCCGCTTGCCCGCCCATCTGGCACTGACGATGCGGTATCCGAACCGCTTGCGAAGTTCCTGCGCGTTGGGGCAGTCCCGGCGGTGTATCTTGATGCCTCCGTTCACCGTGACGAAGCCGAACACGTCGTCGCCGTATACCGGCTGGCAACATTTTGCCAAAGAGAAATCCAGCCCTTTCAAGTCCCCGTCGATGACCAGCACGTCGTCTTTCGCCCGTGTGTCGGAGCCGGTTTCCGGCGGGATGCTGTAGTTACCCGCGCTGAGAGCCGGAGCGTGTTCCGCCCGCCCCGCTTCCATCTTCTTCTGCCCTACGTACAAGTCGAGCACCTCGTTGACATCCGTCGCCCCGTCGGCCACGCTTTTGTAGAAGTCCGTCACGACTTTGAAGCCGAGCTTCTTGATGACGTGCATCATGGTCGGCTCGTCGTATTCTATCTTCCTGTTCTTGAACTTGCGTTCCAGCAGCTCCTTGGCGAAAGAGCCTTGCTTGGCTTGCATCTCCTTGAGTGCCTGACGGATTTTCGAGCGGGCTTTCCCCGTCACGACGAAGTTCAGCCAATCCTGCTTGGGCGACTGGTTGTTGGAGGTCAGTATTGCCACTTGGTCGCCGCTGTTCAGCTTTTGGCGGAGGGGCGCGTTCTTTTCGTTGATTTTGGCACCGATGCAATGGTCGCCCACGTTGGTGTGGACGGCATAGGCGAAGTCCAGCACGGTGGCGCCTTTCGGGAACTTGAACAAGTCGCCTTTCGGGGTGAACACGAAGACCTCGTCCTCATAAAGCCCCATCTTGAACTGATCCATGAGCCGGAGGTCGTCGTTGTTCTCCAACGCGCTGCGTATGTTGCTGAGCCACTCGTCCACTCCGCCTTCCCCGCTCTTGACACCCTTGTACCTCCAATGCGCGGCCAAGCCCCGTTCGGCAATCTCGTCCATCCGCTCGGTGCGTATCTGCACCTCCACCCATTTGTTCTCCGGACCCAAGACCGTGATATGCAGGCTCTCGTAGCCGTTGCTTTTGGGGATGGACAGCCAGTCTCTCAGCCGCTTGGGGTTGGGCTGGTACATATCCGTAACAATGGAATAGACCTGCCAGCATTCCATCTTTTCTTTCTCGGGCGCGGAGTCCAGGATGACGCGGATGGCGAACAAGTCGTAAATGCCTTCCACTCCGCAGTGTTGCTTCCTCATCTTCTGCCAAATGGAATGTATGCTTTTGGTCCGCCCTTTCATGTGGAATTTCAGGCCGGCCGCTTTCAATTTCTCCTCAATCGGGCGGATGAACTTCTCGACATATTCGTCGCGCGACTTCTTGGTGGCGTTCAGTTTCTCCTTTATCAAATAGTAGGCGTCGTGTTCCAGATATTTCAGGGACAAGTCCTCCAGCTCGCTTTTCAGGCGGTACAACCCCAGCTTGTGAGCCAACGGAGCATAGAGGTAGGCGGCCTCTTCCGACACCTTGCGCCGCGCTTCCTCGTTTTCCGTGTCCTTGATTCTGCGCATGATGTTCACGCGGTCGGCTATCATGATGAGGACGACGCGCAGGTCTTCGGCGAAGGACAGCAGCAGGCTCCTGAAGTTCTCGCTTCCCACGCTCGGGTTCTTCTCGTAAAGTTCCAGGACGCGGTTCAGTCCCTTGATGATGCCCGCCACGTCCGCCCCGAATTCCCTCTCCACCTCTTCCGGCGTGCAGTAGCCGCACCGCACGCAGGTATGCACCATGATGCCGAGTATGGCACCGCGCGTCAGCCCCATCTCGGAGGCCACGATTAAGGCCGTTTCCATGTCGTTGAGGACGGGGTTCATGCCGAACACGTTCCTTCGGATGAGGTTGCGGCGTGCCGCCTCAATCAGGCAAGTCTTCAGCTTTTTGCAGTCGCCGGGGCGAAGCGTGTTGCCGGAAAGTTTGAGGAGCTCCCTGTATAACTGCGCGAGCCGCGCTTTTTCTTGCGGGGAGAAAAAAGCGTTCTGTTCCATAATCCGCCGTTTTTCCCTCAAAGGTAGTACTTTTTTGCCTAAACGTTTACCCGTTTGCTTAAAAAAGCCTATATTTGGGCGTTTTTCAAGGAAAGTTCAAATCGGTTTAGGATATGTTGACAGCAGAAGACAAGGCCTTGTTGGCCGGAAAGGGGATTACAGAAGAGCAGATAGAGGCTCAGTTGCAGGCTTTCAGGAAAGGCTTCCCGTTTTTGAAGTTGAAAGCGGCCGCGTCATTGGCGCATGGCATCCTGGCCCCTTCGGCAGAAGAATGCAGGCATTATGAGGAAGTGTGGAACGCCTACAAGGAGGAAGGGAGGGCGATAAGCAAGTTCGTCCCGGCTTCGGGCGCGGCCAGCCGCATGTTCAAGAACATGTTTGAATTTTTAGACGCGGAATACGACGTGCCGACCACTGCATTTGAAAGGACTTTTTTTGCGGCAATCCACGATTTCGCGTTCTTCGATGAACTGGACGCGGCGTGCGTGAAGAACGAAGGCTGCGGGGTTGACGACTTGACGGCATCCGGGCAATATAAAAAGGTGGTGGCGAACATGCTTCTTCCGGGCGGACTGAATTACGGCCGGCTGCCCAAAGGGCTGATAAAGTTCCACCGGTACGAAGACGGCCCACGCACCCCGTTGGAAGAGCATCTGGTGGAAGCGGCCTTGTACGCTGCCGGCAAAGGAGAGGCCGAAGTCCACTTTACGGTGAGCGTGGAGCACAGAGCCTTGTTCGAGGCTCTGGTGAAGGAGAAGCTCCCGACGTATGAGAAGACATACGGGGTGACGTTCCACGTCACGTTCTCCGAACAGAAACCAGCAACCGACACTCTGGCCGCCACGATGGACGACGAACCGTTCCGTGAGGGCGGCAAGCTGTTGTTCCGCCCCGGCGGGCACGGCGCGCTCATCGAGAACTTGAACGATTTGCAGGCCGATGTCGTCTTCGTGAAGAACATAGACAACGTGGTGCCCGACCGGCTGAAAGGAGATACGGTAACTTACAAGCAGGTACTGGCCGGCATCCTGATAGAGTTGCAACGGCAGTCCTTCGCTTACTTGCGCAAGTTAGACAGCGGGAATTACAGCCACGCGGACATAGAGGAAATCATACGATTCGTGCAGCAGACGCTCTTCTGCCGGCGCGAGGACTTGAAGGAACTGGAAGACGCGGATCTCGTGATATACCTGCGCAAGAAGCTGAACCGGCCGATGCGCGTCTGCGGCATGGTGAAGAACGTGGGCGAGCCGGGAGGCGGCCCGTTCCTGGCCTACAACCCCGACGGGACGGTCTCGCTGCAAATCCTCGAAAGCAGCCAGATAGACACCCGCAACCCCGAATACGTGGACATGTTCAAGCACGGGACGCATTTCAACCCCGTGGATCTGGTCTGCGCGGTGAAAGATTACAAGGGGAACAAGTTCAACCTGCCCGATTACGTAGACCGGAACACCGGATTCATTTCCCACAAGAGCAAGAACGGGAAAGAACTCAAGGCTCTGGAACTGCCCGGCTTGTGGAACGGTGCCATGAGCGACTGGAATACGGTGTTCGTGGAAGTGCCGCTGAGCACGTTCAATCCGGTGAAGACGGTGAACGACCTCTTGCGCGAACAGCACCGGTAAAAGCGGCAAGGTCGCCGCGGTACACATAACAGGCTATTTTTATGACGAAGAAAATCTTATTGTTAGGTTCAGGAGAGTTAGGGAAAGAGTTTGTCATCGCGTGCCAGCGCAAGGGGCAGTACGTGGTTGCCTGCGATTCGTATGCGCACGCGCCGGCCATGCAGGTGGCGGACGAGTGCGAGGTCTTCCACATGCTCGACGGGGACGCCTTGATGGCCGTGGTGGAAAAGCACAAGCCGGATATCATCGTCCCCGAAATAGAGGCCATCCGCACGGAAAGGCTGTACGACTGCGAGAGGATGGGCATTCAGGTCGTGCCGAGCGCACGGGCTGTGAACTTCACCATGAACCGGAAGGCAATCCGGGAGCTGGCCCACACGGAACTTGGACTGAAGACGGCGGACTACCGTTATGCCAAGACATTCGACGAACTGAAAGCGGCCGCGGGCGTGCTGGGCTTCCCTTGCATCGTCAAGCCCCTGATGAGTTCCTCCGGACACGGGCAGAGCAAAGTGGACAGTCCGGACGGACTGGCACATGCCTGGGAGTACGCCTGTGCCGGGGCACGCGGTGACGTGAGAGAGGTAATCGTGGAGCAGTTTATACCTTTCGACAGCGAAATCACGCTTTTGACCGTGACGCGGAAAGACGGCCCCGCCTTGTTCTGCCAGCCAATCGGCCACGTGCAGAAAGGCGGGGACTACCGCGAGAGCTTCCAGCCGGCGGCCATTTCTCCGGAAATGCTGAAAGACGCGCAGGACATGGCGGAGAAAATCACGAGGGCTCTGACCGGCGCGGGCATCTGGGGAGTCGAGTTCTTCCTGAGCCGTAAGGACGGCGTGATTTTCTCGGAACTGAGCCCCCGTCCGCACGACACGGGGATGGTGACTTTGGCGGGTACGCAGAACCTTTCGGAATTTGAATTGCACTGCCGCGCCGTTTTGGGTCTGCCGATACCGGAAATCACACAAGAGCGGATGGGTGCCAGCGCGGTCATCCTTTCCGAAGTGGAAAGCAACGGGGCACCGAAGTATTCCGGCGAGGAGGAAGTCTGCGCGGCGACGAACACTTATCTGCGTATTTTCGGGAAACCGGTGGCTCATGTGGGGCGCCGCATGGGGGTCGTGGTCTGCTGGGACCGGCTGGATGCCGACTTGGAGTCGTTGAGGAACAAGTGCAAGACCTTGGCAAGTAAGGTTAAAGTATATTAACGCGCGGAAAAGAAATCGGGGTACGGAGTGTCTTTTCCAAGAAAAGATGTATCTTTGTACCTGATTTGCGACAATAGCTCAGTCGGTAGAGCATTGGCTTCCCAAGCCGAGGGTCGCGGGTTCGAGTCCCGTTTGTCGCTCTCCTTTATCGGCTGTCCTCCATGACTGTTGTAATCGCTATTGTTTTGCTCTTGGGATATTGCGCCATTGCGACCGAGCACATCACCAATATCAACAAGGCGGCGGTGGCGATGTTTCTCGGAGTCATAGCGTGGACGCTCTACATGGTGGCGGGAAAGCAGTATGTGGAGATGGCGTATGCTAAGGAATACGCCGATTTCTTGGGCGGGAACTCGTCCAGTGTCACTTCCCTCAAGAATTTTGTCGCCAACTATATTTTCATCGGCCACGTGGCGGACATCTGCCAGATTGTGCTTTACCTGCTGGCCACGATGTCCATTGTCGATTTGCTGAACTCGAACGGTTGCTTCGATTTCATCAGCGAGTGGATAATGACCCGCAACAGCAAGCCTCTTTTGTGGAGGGTAGCTCTCATAACCTATGTCCTGTCGGCCAATCTCGACAACCTGACTACGGCGTTGATGATGTTGGCCATCGTGCGCCGCTTGTTGCCGGAAAGCCCTTTCCGCATGTATTACGGGGCGGTCGTGGTCATTGCGGCGAACGCCGGCGGTTGCCTCACGGTGATTGGCGACGTGTCCACGCTGATGCTGTGGGTCAAGGGGGCGGTCACGCCGTCGAACTTCTCCGGCGCCACGTTTCTCCCGTCCCTTATCGCCATGGCAGTCTCCACTTACCTGATTTCCCTTAAACTGCCGGATCAGATGAACATCAACACGCCGCGCATCCGCTACCGGGGCGACGACACCACCCTGACGCGCTGGCAGCGCATACTGATGCTTTTCGTGGGTATCGGCGGACTGTGGTTCATCCCCACGTTCCGCAGCCTCACCAAATTGCCTCCTTTCGTGGGTGCCCTTTGCGTACTGGCACTTTTCAGCATCGTGAACGAGCTCTGCAACCGGCGGCTCATCAAGTCAGACCAACCCTTTTTCCGTCCCACGCCGCGCTTCATGCAGGCGGAGAGCATACAGACCATCTTGTTCTTTATCGGCGTAAGCATGGCCGTCTCCGCCATACAGGAAACGGGGGCGCTCCATGCGGCGGCTCTGTGGTTAGACCGGTACATCCATAATATATATGTATATAGTCTGGTTTTGGGAGGGATTTCCGCTTTTCTGGACAATGTCGCGCTCGTGCTGACCAGCATATCCATGTACGACGTGGCGGGCATGGCGGATGCCGTGTCCGGTGTGGATCCGGAATACCTCCGCTCCTTCGCCTTGAACGGGCGGTATTGGCAACTGGTGGCTTACAGCGGGGGAGTTGGCGGTTGTCTGCTTTCCATCGGCTCCACCGCGGGGTGCGCGTTGATGAAGAGCGAGAACGTGTCCATCTGGT
>CAYXQT010000062.1:0-11259 GCA_964466445.1 uncultured Paraprevotella sp.
GCCAGACGTTTCTGCCCCTTGCGGGATTTCATGAACCGCTCCTCGTCGCGGTTGGAGATGAATCCTATTTCCGTCAACACGGCCGGCATGCGCGTGTTGCGCAACACGGCGAAGTTGGCCGTCTTCACGCCCCGGCTTTTCCGTCCCATCCTTACATATTCCTGTTCGATGAGGCGGGCCATCCGTTCGCTGCCGCTTCCGCGTGCCGAGGGGTGGATGAACGTTTCCGTCCCTTCCGCCCACCCTTCGGACGAGTTGGAATGGATGGAGATGAACAAGTCCGCCCGGAAGAAATTGGCCATGCCCGCCCGGTCGTCGAGGCTGACGAACTCGTCGTCGGGGCGGGTCTGTATGACTTCCACGTCGCGGCATTGCTTACGAATCAACTTGCAGACGCGCCGGGCCACTTTGAGGTTGACTTCCTTTTCGAGCGAACGCCGCCCGGAGGCTCCCTGGTCGTTTCCGCCATGCCCGGCGTCGACGACCAGGACGAAGTGTTCCCCGCGCAACGAGCGCGACGAGCGGCAACCCGGCAGGAGGAGCAGGACAGCCAGGAAGAGCGGCCACACTTTAAGAAAGGATGGGCGTGGCATCGCTTTACGGGGTGACGGGGGAATCCTGCCCGGCCGCCAGCTTCCGCAAGCCGGTCTCATGGGCTTCCAGCTTGGCCTGGCATCCGGCTATTCGTACAAGGACGTTGGCCTGTTCGCTCTCCAACCGCGCCATTTCGGCGTTCAGCGCCGCCGTGCGGTCTTCCCCGTCCTGCCCTTGCGAGAGGGCGTTCACTTGGTGGGCGGCCAAGGCCAGGCGGGCTTCGCCGGCTCGTGCCTCGGCCAGCATGTTGCGGAGCGTGAGGGTTCTGATTTCCCGTCTCAGGGCATTCCAGTCGGTCGTGCTGTTGAACGTCTGTTCCAGTTCGGAGAACTGCACGGGGGAATGCAGCGCATTGTACTTCCTTATCCAAACATCCAGTTCCGAGCGTTCCTGGGCGATTCGCGCCTCGAGTTCCTGTACCATGTCGGCCGTGCGTTGGTTGTAACCTTGATGCCGTGCGGCCGACGCGTGCGTCTCGTCCGCCTTGCGCCGGGCCTGCTCCTTTTGCTCTTCCAAGGCGCATAAGGTGTCGAATGCCGTCTTGTTGCATCCTTCCACGTCGCCCTCCGGGAACATCTTGTACAATTGTTCGTGCATCCGGTCCCTGTCTTCCGACATCTGCTCTATTTTCCCGTCGATGAAGTCCCGTTGCCTGCACAGTTCCCGCATGTGCCGGTCGGTCATTTCCTGCAAGGTCTGCAAGCGGACGGTTTCGTTCCTGGTTTCGGCCATGTCCCTTTCTATCCTGAACCACCGTTCTTTCTGCTGTTGGATGTAAATTCTCAGGTTCTCGGGGTTTTCCGTCCATACTTTGTACCATCCGGAAACGGCCATCATCTTGTCGGTCTCCTCGAACAGCTCGCCGTATTGCCCGTTGACGCGCGACAAGGAGCGTTGCAGCCGTTCCACCTGATAGGCCATGACCTGGCACCCCGTGTTCACTTCGTTCAGCCTTACGGCGATATCGTTCTTTTCCTGCTCTTTCCGGGCGATTTTTTCGTTGAGGGCGTTGATGTCGGACTGGTGGTAATTGAACGTGTCCAGCTCTTTCTGGGCTTCTTCGGCATCTATGCCCGTCTTTTCCATGAGTTGCTGCAACATGATGCGCCGCCCCTCGAAGTTCGTGCTTGCAGAGCAGTCCTTGAAGGAGCGGTCCAGAGCCGCGAAGTCTTTCCAGTGCGCCACGTGATCCTGCAACACCTGCTTGTAAGCCTCCAAAGCCCGGTGGCTCGCCTCGATGCGCCCCTCTTCGGCGGCTTGTTCCTTTTTCAGTTCGTCCAAGAGGGCTTGTCTGTTCTTCAGCTCCGCGGCGGTCTGCTCGAAATCGGTCTTGATTTCCCCGATGAGCTTGCTTTGCCTCAGAAGCGTGTCGGAATGGTAGGGATGGTGGGTGGCACCGCATACGCTGCAGCTGACCCCCTCCTGCAAATCTTTCCGCAGTTGCATGACGTCCTGGCTCTTGCTGAGCGTGTAGGCGTATTTCAGTTCCTCGCATTGCCTCCGGAGGCCGGCCGTTTCCGGTTCCAGCTTGGCTATTTGCGCTTTCAGGGCATCGTTGCGGTGGTGCATGCGCATGATTTCCTGGCTCTTCCCGTCCACGCGCTCGTATCCTTCCGTAATCTGCTTCCACAGCCGCGCGGCATTGGCCAGCATCCCCCTTTTGCTTTTCAAGTCCATGGCGCGTTGCTGCAGGTTATAGCTGTTCACGCCCACGATGCTTTTCTGATGCACTTGCAGTTCGCTTTGCAACGTGGCGATTTGCGCGTCGATGCCTTGGGAGGTGAGGAACAGCCTGTTCAGTTTCTCGTTCTGTTCGTGCTGTTTTCCAAGCACCCTTTCGAGTTCCGCCTGCAACTCTTCCTTGCGTTTCTTGTAGGACTGCAGGAAGTCCAGCCGCACCTGCACGGCCTCTCCCCTTTCCAACATGCCTTGTTGCGATTCCAGGCTCTGCCGCTGTTGCTGTTGCCGTGCCGCCTGTTCCTTGTTCTTTTCGAGTTCTTCCGCTGTCTCCTCGCCTTGTTTCTGCACCGTGGAGAGCGTTTGCCCGATTTTCTCCTTGTATTCGGACAGTCCTTCCAGCTCGGCATCGTAGAAACGGAGGGCGGCTTGCAGGCGGTAACCCTCGGCCAGCTTCTTCTGCATCTGCTGCAAGTCGTGCCATGCCTCCCGGTATTTCTTGTCTTCGGCTTCCGCCCGTTTCTGGTTTTCCTTGTCCGCCGCCAGCACTTCCGCCAGTTCTTCGGCATGCAACGTACCGCCTTCGTGCATGAGGCGGAGGATGTCTTCCTCGGCCTTGATGCGCCGGTAGTCGCCTTGCACCGCCTCGAAAGCCTCGAAGCGTTCCAGTTCCCTGATTTCCTTCAGGTGGGCGTTGTAATTCTTGTTGCTCTCGAAAAAGGCTTTCTTGTACTTTTCCAACGTGGAGTTCAGTTCCTTGAACTTATGCAACCATTCTTTCTGTGCCTGCAAGCCGTTCAGTGTCTGCGTGATGTTGGTCAGCTTGGTCTTGTAGAGCCTCATGCTGTCCTGTATGCGTTTCAGTTCGTTGGCATCGAGCACTTGCCCCTCGTCCTTCCGGCGTTTGGCTTCGTCCTGCGCGATTCGGCGGAACACCCGCGTCACCTCTTCGGGCATGTCCGTGCCGAACTTCTCGGAGAACCACCGCCGGGCGGCCTCTTCGGGAGTAAGATCCGGAGCCTTGGCGGAAGTGGTGTCCGCGGAAGCGTCCGGTACGGGCAAGTCGGGCAGGCTTGTCTTCTCCGATGCGGATTTTCGAAAAAACTTCATACGCTTGAATGCTTTTAATCCCGTGCAAAGTTAGGAATAAAAAACGGACGCGAACCATATTCCGGCGCATTATATCGGGCGAGCATGACAAGTCGTATGGGAAAAAAGCGTAATTTTGCGCAGAAATCATAAGGAGGACACGGAGTATGGCTACGAAACCCGGAATACCTAAGGGCACGCGCGACTTTCCGCCCACGGAGACGGCGAAACGCAATTATATATTCGACACCATCCGAGGCGTCTTCGCCTTGTACGGCTTCCGGCAAATCGAGACACCCGCCATGGAGAACCTGTCCACGCTGACGGGCAAATACGGCGAGGAGGGCGACAGGCTGCTCTTCAAGATACTGAATTCCGGCAATTTCCTTTCCGGAGTGTCGCCGGAAGAATGGAACGGGGCGGAGGCGAACAAGCTGGCGGCCCGCCTGTGCGAGAAAGGGCTACGCTACGACCTGACCGTGCCTTTCGCCCGTTACGTGGCACAGCACCGCGACGAGCTGACCATGCCTTTCAAGCGTTACCAGATACAGCCGGTGTGGCGGGCCGACCGCCCGCAAAAGGGGCGCTACCGGGAGTTCTGCCAATGTGATGCCGACGTGGTGGGCAGCCATTCCCTGCTGAATGAAGTGGAACTGATGCAAATCGTGGACACGGTATTCGCGAAATTCGGCATACGGGCATGTATCAGGCTGAACAACCGCAAGATACTGGCGGGCATCGCCGAGACGGCCGGGGCGGCGGACAGGATTGCGGACATCACCGTGGCCATCGACAAATTGGACAAGATAGGGCTCGACAACGTGAATGCCGAACTGAGGGCCGGCGGCCTCGGCGACGAGGTCGTGAACCGTCTGCAACCCGTCATCGGTCTGGACGGAACGAACGCGGAGAAGCTGGCCGCGATGAGGGAAACCCTGGCGGAGAGCGAGACCGGCTTGAAGGGCATCGCGGAATGCGAGTTCGTGCTCGACGCATTGTCGCCCTTGGGACTGCGGAACACGGTGGAACTGGATCTGACCTTGGCACGGGGGCTGGACTATTACACCGGTTGCATCTTCGAGGTGAAAGCCTCGGATGTGGAAATCGGCAGCATCGCCGGAGGAGGCCGCTACGACAACCTGACGGGGGTCTTCGGCCTTCCCGGAGTGAGCGGCGTGGGCATCTCGTTCGGGGCGGACCGCATCTTCGACGTGCTGGACCGGCTCGACCTTTACCCGGAAGAGACGGCCGCGGGCACGGAATTGCTTTTCGTGAACTTCGGCGCGGCGGAGGCGGCGTACTGTCTGCCCATAGCCGCCCGCGCGCGTCAGGCGGGAGTGCGGTGCGAGGTTTATCCCGACAGCGTCAAGGTGAAGAGGCAGATGAGCTACGCCAACGCCTGCGCGGTGCCGTTCGTGGCGATTGCCGGGGAGAACGAAATGAACGAGGGGAAAGTCACATTGAAGAACATGGCGACGGGGGAACAGTCGCTCCTGACTCCGGACGAGATGATAAACATCCTTAAGAAATGACTGGCCGTGGCGGCATCCGCCCGCACAATGCGAGGGCGGCGGGTCGTTTTTCCCTTTTTACAGACAAGGAGGCGGAACATGAAAACGAAGTATGCGATTTTTCTGTCTTTTTTCGGGGCTGTGTGTCCCAAGGTGTCGGTGGCGCAGGAAGCCAAAGGCTTCGATGCCGACAGTTTCAGCGTGGCCGTGACGTACATGATGCCGGTGTCTTATCCGGCACGTGTGCTTTCATACGGCTACGAGGTGGCATTGCGCAATGACTCCGCTTTCGTGCATTTGCCTTATATGGGGAGGGTGTACCAGCCGGTGCCGGACGACGACGGCCTGCATTTCGCCCTTCCGGCGAAGGACATCAAGACCCGTGCCGCGGGCGAAAAGGGGAAGCGTGTGGAGTTCAGCGTCCGTAAGACCCCGGTCGTGTACAAGTTTACCGTGACGGGATACGAAGGCGGGAGGGCGGATGTCATCCTGATTCCGAGCAATGCGCAGAGCATCTCGTACGGCGGCTCCTGGAACGGGGAATACTGACTTGGAAATTCTGCGCGGCAAGGACTCTCTCCCCCGCCGGAACGCCGGCTCCACTTTGCGGTTGCCTTCGGGAGAGGACGGGTTGCGCGATTCGGGCGGTGGCGGAAGAATGTCAGTCCGCCTGTCGTTTTAGTGCCGTTTTCTGCCGTCCCAAGAAAAATTTTCCTAACTTTGCGCCCGAAGGACAAGGCAAAGGGAAAAACATGAAGACGGAAATGGAAAAGATGCGCGACGGGGAGACTTACCGCTTCTCCGATGCCGAAATGCAAGCGAGCCTGCGCCGCGCCAAAAGGCTGTGCACCCGCCTGCAGACGATGGACATCTACGACGACGCTTACCGCGGGACGATAGAGGAACTCATTCCCGGCATACCTCGCGACACCGTAGTCTGTCCCCCGTTCCACTGCGACCACGGCACGGGCATCTTCCTGGGCGAGAACGTCTTCGTGAACTACAATTGCGTGATGCTTGACTCCGCTTTCATCCGCATAGGGCGGCACTCGAAAATCGGGCCTTGCTGTCAGTTCTACACGCCTCACCACCCCGTAGATTACTTGGAACGGCGAGAACCGAAGGAGGCCGCCCGCCCCATTTCCGTGGGCGACGACTGCTGGATAGGCGGAGGCGTGGTGGTCTGCCCGGGAGTAACCATCGGGGACCGTTGCATCATCGCCGCCGGGAGCGTGGTGGCCAAGGACATCCCGGACGATTCCCTCGCCGCGGGTTGCCCCGCCGTGGTGAAGAAAAAACTGGACGCGGGTGCAGGCCATGCGGAACGAAAGGAGCGGTTCAAGCCATGACAAACCGGGAAATCAAGGACTTCCTGACGGCGCATGCCGATGCCCGCTATGCCGCCTTTTCCGCCTCGCTGTCATCGGGAGCGCGGCGCATGACGGGCGTGCGGTTGCCCGTGTTGCGGGCCTTGGCGAGGGAGATAGCCAAGGGCGACTGGCGTGCTTACTTGGAAGAGGCGGCGGACGACACGTTCGAGGAAGTCATGTTGCAGGGTTTCGTGACGGGGATGGCGCGGATGCCGTTCGCGGAGCAGGCGGGGCGCATGGCGGCTTACGCACGCAAGATAGACGACTGGGCGTTGTGCGATTCTCCCTGCGCGAGCTTCAGGTTCGTGCGGGAGCGACGCGAGGAGGCGTGGACGTTCCTTATACCTTATATATATAGCGCGGAAGAGTTCTCCCAACGCTTCGGCATGGTGATGCTCTTGTCGCACTTCGTCACGGACGATTTCGCAGACCGCGTGCTGGAGGCGTGCGCCACGGTGCGCCCGTGCGGATACTACGCCGAAACGGCGGTGGCGTGGGCGGTTTCGGCATGCTTCGCCGAATATCCCGACAAGACGCGCCCGCTACTTTCGGGCGGACGGCTTGACGACGGCACGCAGAACAAGGCGGTACGGAAGATTCTGGACTCCTTCCGCGTGACGGAAGAGGACAAGGCATGGGCGCGGGCACAACGGCGGTCTGCGCCGCGGAAGATTGGAAAGGACACGAATAAGAAGAATAAAGGAGAACGGGAAGCATGAAACGGATTGGAAGCACGATACTCGGCGCGCTCATAATCGCCGCCGCGATACTGATGTACGCCAACCGCGGACAGGAAGGCAAAAGGGAAGGGGCTACGGAACGGCAGAATCGTCATGCGACGGAAATGGAACGGAACGCCGAAAGTAGCCCCTTACCCTCCGCCGAAGAGTCGGAACCCGGCTTGCCGACGTTGTTCCGGAAGAGAAACAGCCAGCTGATTCACCACACGGGCTACACGGTTTCCTACAACAAGCAGACCAAGATACCGAACTGGGTGGCGTGGACGCTGACACCCGAACGCCTCGAAGAGGTGGTGAGCCGTTACGACAAGTTCCTGCCCGACCCCGAAGTGGCCGACCCCGTGACGACGGACGACTACACCCGTTCGGGCTACGACCGCGGGCATCTCTGTCCGGCGGCGGACAACAAATGGGACGGACAGGCCATGCGCGAAAGTTTCTACATGACGAACGTCTGCCCGCAAGACCGCAACCTGAACCGGGGCGACTGGAACGACCTGGAAGAAGCATGCCGCGCCTGGACGATGACATACGGGCGGCTGTACGTGGTGGCCGGCCCCGTCCTTTACGACGGCGAACACCAGCACATCGGCCACAGCCGCGTCACGGTGCCCGAAGCGTTCTTCAAGGTCATCTTCTGCCCCGACCCGTTGAAAGCCGTGGGATTCATCTACAAGAACAGGTCGGGAAACCGCCTGCTCGGCGCGTACGTCAATTCGGTGGACGACGTGGAGCGCATCACGGGCATAGACTTCTTCCCGTCGCTCCCGGACAGCGTGGAAGACGCGGTGGAGGCAGTCTGCGACCCCTCGGAGTGGAACATGCCGGAGGGTTGAACCGTCAGCGGAGCGATTCGGGGGAGACCTTCCGGCGGCGGCTTTCGCGGAACAAGACCAAAAGCTGCTGGAAGAGGAACAACGCCCAGAACATGCAGAAGAAACAGGCTCCCGATATGGCGCTGTCCGTTCCCAACGGGGCGAAAGGCACGGCGCAAAGAGAATACAGCAGACAATAGGTCAGAAGCTTGTGCTCGTGCGAGATGCGCCATAGCAGGCGACGACGTTTCCTCGACGAGAGGAAATAAATGGTGAGCAGGGTGGCGAACATGAACACTTTCGTCTCCCACAGCCGGGCGAAGCCGTCCGCCGTCTGCGACGGCAAGGCGGTCAGGCCGCCCCACGATGTCCGCCGCAGGAAAGCGGACTGCAAGAGGCAGAGCGTAGTGCCCACGGCAAAACCGATGACCATAGGCCAGCACGCCAACCGAAACAGGCGGCCACGCTGGAGGTACGACAGCGTGAGGAAGCCGGCACAGAGCGGAATCGTCACACTGTCGTGCGTATAACTGCAAAAGATGCCCATGAGCAACATCAGGAAATAGCCGTACTTGAAATTCTTGTTGGAAATGCGGGTGTACTGCGAAATGAAGAACGGGACGATGCAAGTGGACGAAAGGACGATGACGGCCGTCTCGTCGCGGCTGAAGAACGCACGCGAGTCCGGACAGAACAGCAACACGAACAGAGCCGTGCAAAGGATGCCGGCGGCACTTTGTGCGGAACGGGCGATGTGGCCGGTAAGGAAGACCAGCAGCGTGAACAGCAAAGCCGACAACGGATTGATGATTTCCGGCTGCCATACGTAGCCGCCCGCCTTGGGGAGGAGAGCCAGCGCGGAAAGCATCGTGAGGAACACGGCAAGGTAGGCAAGTAGCGGCTTCATCGTTCATCGCTTTCCGCAAAGTTACGGAATAATGTCGGATTTGCCGAATAAAGGCGCGGATTAACGCCTATAAAAGAAGAACGCGCGACCGTGCAGGTGAAGTGTCTTGAGACATGCCGGGTCGGGTCGGCATCACGGACTTGTACTTCCGACGGGAAGATGCGCCGTTGAGAGGCATTCGGGAACGTCCGGCCGCATGGCTTCAAGGACGCGCCTCCGAGAAGGAGATTAGAGAAGTTTCACGGCATCGTACTGGCTTTCATATATCTCACTTGTCCGTATGCAAAAGGACGGCAGAGGCGGGTTGGCAGAAAGTCTGCCGCTCTTCGGGATTGCGTACAGAAAAAGTGCGCCAATGTGTCAGTCCTGAAACTTTGGCATGTTTTTCGTATGAATCGGAGTGGAATTTTTAAAATGTACAACTACAAAAATTATCGATTATGAACATTAAACCATTAGCAGACCGTGTGCTGATTGAACCGGCTCCGGCTGAGACGAAGACAGTAGGTGGCATCATTATTCCCGACACCGCCAAGGAAAAACCGTTGCAAGGCACTATCGTTGCAGTGGGCAAAGGCACGAAAGACGAGGAAATGGTCTTGAAGGAAGGCGATAAGGTATTGTACGGCAAATATGCCGGTACGGAACTGGAATTCGAAGGCAAGAAATATTTGATTATGCGGCAGAGCGATGTAGTGGCTGTGTTGGCATGATTTTTCGTCTTATACATTAATATAATAATAAAGAAAGGAAAGGAACAGAATCATGGCAAAGGATATTAGATTCAACATTGAGGCGCGGGAACTGATGAAGAACGGCGTGGATCAGTTAGCCAACGCGGTAAAGGTTACTCTCGGCCCGAAGGGGCGCAACGTCATTCTCGAGAAGAAATTCGGCGCGCCGCAAATCACGAAAGACGGTGTCACCGTAGCCAAGGAAATCGAACTCGCCGACGCGTTCGAAAACGCCGGGGCACAATTGGTCAAGAGCGTGGCCAACAAGACGAGCGACGACGCGGGTGACGGCACGACCACCGCTACCGTCCTGGCGCAAAGCATCGTGAGCGTGGGACTGAAGAACGTGGCGGCCGGCGCCAACCCGATGGACTTGAAACGCGGCATCGACAAGGCCGTGGCCAAAGTGGTCGAACACATCAAGTCGCAGGCCGAGCAGATGGGCGACGACTACAACAAGATAGAACAAGTGGCTACCGTCAGCGCGAACAACGACCCTGAAATAGGGAAACTTCTGGCCGATGCCATGAAGAAAGTCAACAAGGACGGCGTGATTACCATCGAGGAGGCTAAGGGACGCGACACTACCATCGGAGTGGTGGAAGGCATGCAGTTCGACCGCGGATACCTTTCGGCTTACTTCGTGACGGACACCGAGAAGATGGAGTGCGTCATGGAAGACCCGTACATCTTGATTTACGACAAGAAGATTTCCAATTTGAAAGATTTCTTGCCAATCCTTGAACCGGCAGTCCAAAGCGGTCGCCCGTTGCTGGTCATCGCGGAAGACGTGGACAGCGAGGCGTTGACTACGCTGGTGGTGAACCGTCTGCGCAGCCAGTTGAAGATTTGTGCCGTCAAGGCTCCGGGCTTCGGCGACCGCCGCAAGGCCATGTTGGAGGACATCGCCGTCTTGACGAAAGGCGTGGTCATCAGCGAAGAAAAGGGATTGAAGCTGGAACAGGCAACCCTCGACATGCTCGGTTCCTGCGACAAGGTCACCATCACGAAGGACAACACGACTATCGTCAACGGACACGGCGAGAGGCGGCTCATCAAGGATCGCGTCAACCAGATAAAGAACGAGATAGCGAACACCAAGAGCGACTACGACAAGGAGAAATTGCAGGAACGTCTGGCGAAGTTGAGCGGCGGCGTGGCGGTGCTTTATGTCGGCGCGCCGAGCGAAGTGGAAATGAAGGAGAAGAAAGACCGTGTGGACGACGCGTTGTGCGCGACACGCGCGGCCATCGAGGAAGGCATCATACCGGGTGGCGGCGTGGCTTACATCCGTGCCATCGAGGCTTTGGATGGTCTTGAAGGAGTCAACGCGGACGAAACCACGGGCATCAACATCGTCAAACGTGCCATCGAAGAACCTCTCCGCCAGATTGTGGAGAACGCGGGACTGGAAGGTTCCGTGGTGGTAGAGAAGGTACGCCAGGGCAAAGGGGACTTCGGCTACAACGCCCGCGAGGACAAATACGAAGACCTGAAAGCGAGCGGCATCATCGACCCGGCCAAGGTGACCCGCGTGGCATTGGAGAACGCGGCTTCCATCGCCGGAATGTTCTTGACTACGGAATGCGTCGTCTGCGACAAGAAAGAAGAGAAAGCGGACATGCCGATGAATGCTTCCGGAATGGGCGGCATGGGCGGCATGATGTAAGACGGACGGTTTCAGAAAACTTACGACGTGAAGGGAGAATGCCCGCGAGGGGCGTTCTCCCCTCATATTTTACGGTCGTAACCTAAGATTGCAACAGCCATCCGAAACAGCCGTCTTGCGAGGGCAAACCGATTCGGAGCGGATTCCGGAAAG
>CAYXQT010000063.1:0-11135 GCA_964466445.1 uncultured Paraprevotella sp.
TTCCGGACGGTTGCCGGAGACGGGCTTCGCGGTCAAGAAACCGACAGGGGTATGCTGTCTTATTCCGGACGGTCGCCGGAGGCGGGCTTCGCGGTCAAGAACCGACAGGGAGATGCCTCTTATTCCGGACGGTCGCCAGAAGCGGGCTTCGCGGTCAAGAACCGACAGGGGTATGCCGTCTTATTCCGGACGGTCACCTTCAGCCTCTCCCACCATCGGGACGGGGCTTCCGGTCCAGCTCCGCCAGAATCTCGCGGAAAGTCCGTCTCAACACGGGGTGCACCACGTCGGGTGCCACTTCGGCCAGGGGCACCATGACGAAACGGCGCTCGTGCATCAGCGGATGCGGGAGGGACAAGTGCGCTTTTTCCCCGTGTCCGCCGGGGATGTCGAAATCTTCCTCTGCCACCGTGTCGCCATACAACAGCAGGTCGATGTCTATCGGACGGTCGGCGTAAGCACCGCCCACGCTCTTGCGTCGTCGTCCCAGTTCCCGCTCGATGCCCTGCGTGACGCGTAGGACTTCCTCCGGTGTCTTCTCCGTGTGCAACACCGCCACGGCGTTCAGGAAAGGCCGTGTGGAACGGAAGCCCCAAGGTGCTGTCTCATAAAAGGCGGAGAGGCGTTGCAGTTCGCCTATCCGCGCGGTTAGCATCTCCACGGCTCGGCGCAACGACCGTTCGCGGTCGCCCAGATTGCCGCCCAGACCCAGATACAGGTCTGTCATCAGTCGTCCGTTATGAGCATGGCATCGCCGTAAGTCCCGAAGCGGTATCCTTCCTTCAGTGCTTCCTTGTATCCCCGCATCACGAGGTCGTAACCTCCGTAGGCGGCCGTCAACATGAGCATCATGCTGTAAGGCATGTAAAAGTTGGCCACCATGCAGTCCGCCACGCTGAAGGCGTAGGGAGGGAAGATGAACTTGTTGGTCCATCCGTCGAATTCCTTGAGATGCCCGTCCGTGCTTACCGCCGTTTCCATCACGCGCTGCACGGTGGTTCCGACGGCGCACACGCGGTGTCCGGCATCCTTCGCCTCGTTGACGATGCGGCAGGCATCGGCTTCGACGGTCATCTTCTCGCTGTCCATCTTGTACTTGACGAGGTCTTCGACGTCGATTTCGCGGAAATTGCCGAGCCCGCAGTGCATCGTGACGTAAGCGAAGCCGACACCCTTGATTTCGAGTCGCTTCATCAGTTCCCGCGAGAAATGGAGGCCGGACGAGGGAGCCGTGACCGCGCCCTCGTTACGTGCGAAGATACATTGGAACCGCTCCATGTCCTCGGCTTCGGCGGGTCGTTTCACGTCGTGCTTGGGCAGGGGGGCTTCGCCGAGCGCGTACAGTGCGGCCTTGAACTCGTCGTGCGGGCCGTCGTACAGGAAGCGGAGTGTGCGTCCTCGCGAAGTGGTGTTGTCGATGACCTCGGCGACCATGGAATTGTCCTTTCCGAAGTAGAGCTTGTTTCCGATCCGGATTTTGCGTGCGGGGTCGACCAGCACGTCCCAGAAGCGCATTTCCTCGTTCAGTTCCCTGAGCAGGAACACTTCGATGCGTGCGCCCGTCTTTTCCTTGTTGCCATAAAGCCGGGCGGGGAAGACCTTGGTGTCGTTGAAGACGAACACGTCCTTGTCGTCGAAGTAGTCGAGTATGTCCTTGAAATATTGGCGGTGCTCGATATCCCCGCTTTTCTTGTGCAGGACCATCAAGCGGGACTCGTCGCGGCGGGGTGCGGGGTACTGTGCGATTTGTTCTTCGGGCAGTTTGAATTTGAATTGTGACAGCTTCATACAGAATAATCTTTCTTACATAGTTTTATCGTCTTCCGTCGTTTCCATTGTCCGGCGGTCGAGCCATCCGGGGAAGTCGTCCGGTTTCAGGCAGTCCTCCACTCCGACCGTTCCAATCCGCGTGCGGCGCAACGCCGTCAGGTGTGCCCCGCTACGCAGTGCGGTTCCGATGTCGCGGGCCAGGGCGCGGATGTAAGTGCCCTTTCCGCACACCACCCGGATGACGACTTCCGGCAGTTCGCAACGCAGGAGTTCCAGTTCGTGGATGACCAACGTCTTGGCTTTCAGTTCCACGGCTTTCCCCTTGCGGGCCAGATCGTATGCGCGGCTCCCGTTCACCTTGCAGGCGGAAAAGGCGGGCGGCACCTGTTCTATCGTGCCCACGAAGCCGCGGAGCGTCTCTTCCACCATCCCGGGAGTGATGTGTTCCGTGGGATAGACCGCGTCCACGGGCTCCTCCAAGTCGAACGAGGGCGTGGTGGCTCCGAGCCGGAGCGTCGCCACGTACTCTTTCGTGCAGTCCTGAAGCTCCCCTATGCGTTTCGTCGCCTTTCCGGTGCAGACGAGCAGGACTCCGGTGGCCAAGGGGTCGAGGGTGCCGGCGTGCCCGACTTTGAGCTTCTTCTCCCCTGTCCTTTCGCACAACAGGCGGCGCACCCCGGCTACCAACCGGAACGATGTCCATCCGCGGGGCTTGTCGAAAGCCAGTATTTCTCCTTTCCTGAAATCCACTCCGATAGGATATTGAACGTTCAGAGGCAATGGTACACGACGAGCGCGGAACCCGCCACGGCACAGTAAACGGCGAAGTAAACCAACTTGCCCTTCTTGACAATGTCAATCATCCACTTGCAGGCGGCGCATCCCGACACGAACGCGGCCACGAACCCCGCGGCAAGCGGCCACGTCCCGATGCCCGCCGACGCGGCCTCGACCCCGTGCGCCGCCCCGTCCGCGATGTCGAGCACGGCCTCTCCCAAGACGGGAGGGATGACCATCAGGAAAGAAAACCGGGCGAGCTTGGCCTTGTCGTTACCCAACAGCAGTCCCGTGGCGATAGTCGTTCCGGAACGGGACAAGCCGGGCAACACGGCCAAAGCCTGGGAAAGCCCGATGACAAAGGCGTCGAGAAGGGATATGTCGTCCTTCCGGCGGGGACGGGCGTAGGCGGAGAACGTCAGGAACAAGGCCGTCAGCAACAGGCAAAAGCCCACGACGAGCAGGCCGCTTCCGAAGATGTCTTCCACGTAGTCCTTGAAGAAAACGCCGACGATGCCCACGGGTATCATGGAAACCAAAATGTTCAAGGCGTAACGTCGGGGAGCGTTCAGCCCCGGCTCGTTGAAGTCGAACAATCCCTTGAATATCCACGCGACGTCTTTCCACAGGACGACCAGCGTGCTGCATACCGTAGCCACATGCACGGCCACGGTAAACGTCAGGTTGGCTTCCCCGTCGAGCCCGAAGAAGTGGGAGGCGACGGCCAGATGCCCGCTGCTGCTCACCGGCAGGTATTCGGTCAGGCCTTGCAAGAGGCCCATCCATAATGCGTCGGTTACGTCCATGGCCAATCGTACCTGACGTTTCGTGTCTTTCCTGCGCCGCCGCCCTGATCGTCTTTCCCGGACGGCTTACATGTCGGCTTCCGCAAGATGGCATAGATGATGAACAGGAAGCCGGACAGGCAAACAATCGGAGCCACTTTGACGCGGCGGACGCTGAATATGTCCGGATTGAACTCCGTTTCCGAACTCCCGGAACCGGACATGAGGATGAACCCGATGACCACGACCGCCATCCCGACCGCGAGCAAAATAAAGTTCATCTTGTCGAAAGCAAAATCCCTTTTATCCATAAACTTCTATTTATATTATTTTCCGTGTTCAATACAAATCATCGGCTTTCATCCGCAGGCACTTGTTGACGGATATGTACGTACACCCCAGCGTGAGCAAGAGGCCGGACAGCAATACCGCCGCTCCCACGATGAGCAACATGTCGGCCCGGACATACCGGGAAAGGGAGGGGTCGTACCGCAAAAGGGCGTGCACGCCCCCGCACAACACGGCATCGGCGGTCAGACCGGACAAGAATCCGATGCCGAAACTCCGCGCCATGAACGGCCTCCGGATGAATCTCCAGCCCGCCCCCACCAGCTTCATCGTGCGGATGACGAAGCGGCCGGAATAGATGCTCAGCCGCACGGTATTGTTGATAAGCGCGAAAGAGACCAAGGCCAAGAGCACGGCCAAGCCCAAAAGCACGTAACTGATACGCCGCAAGTTGTCGTTCACCGTGTCCACAAGTTCCTTCTGGTACATCACGTCCTCCACGAAAGGATGCTTTTTCAACTTGGCGGTAATCCACGCCAAGCTGTCGGAATTGGCATAAAGCGCGTTCATCCGCAGTTCGAACGAGGCCGTGAACGGGTTGGCTCCGAGAAACTCGGACGGGTCGCTGCCCATGGCCTCCGTCTGCTCCTTCAACGCCCGTTCCTTGGAGACGTAATCCAAGGCATGCACATAACGCTCTGCCTGCAATGACGCCTGTAATTTACGGATGTCCCTGCCGTCGGCCTCGCCGTCGAGAAGCACCGTCACCGTCAGGTCTTCCTTCACGGAGTCGGACAGACACCGAGCAAATAGTATGAAAAAGGAGACGATTCCCAACAGCACCAGCACCAGCGTGGTACTGACACCGGTCGTGAACCACTGCATTCCCAACGAGCCTTTCGCTTTTTTCTTTCCCATGATTTTTATCCCGCCGTACCGGCGTGCGGTGCAAAGATACGAAGCGATACGGGGTTTGGCTCTTTCTTTAACAGCATTTAACCTGATTTCCGGACTTCCACCACCTCTCCTTTCAGCGTGGCCGAAGAACTCCTGCTGATTTTCACCGTCACGAAATCGCCTGCATGGCATTTCCCCCGGTCGAAGACGACTACCTTGTTCTGCTCCGTGCGCCCGTACAGATGCTCTTTGGAGCGTTTGCTCACGCCCTCTGCCAGCACTTCGTAAACCCGGCCTTCGCAACGGCGGTTGCTCTCGGCGGAGAGCTCGCTCTGCAAAGCTATCAGTTCGTTCAGCCTCCGCACTTTCACGTCCTCCGGCACGTCGTCCGGCAGATGTGTGGAAGCATACGTCCCCGGACGCTCGGAGTACTTGAACATGAAAGCGCTGTCGAAAGCGCATTCCCGCATCAGCGACAAGGACATTTGATGGTCTTCTTCCGTCTCGGAGCAGTAGCCCGAGAAAACGTCGGTGGACAGGCCGCAATCCGGCACGATCCGCCGGATGGCCGCCACACGGTCGAGATACCATCCGCGGGAATACTTGCGGTTCATCAGTTTCAGGATGCGGTCGCTCCCGCTCTGCACAGGCAAGTGGACATGCCGGCACACGTTCCGCTCTTCCGCGATGACGCGCAGCGTGTCGTCGCTCATGTCCTTCGGGTGCGAAGTGGTGAAGCGCACGCGCATCCCCTCCGCCTCGCGTGCCA
This sequence comes from uncultured Paraprevotella sp., assembly GCA_964466445.1. Lineage (GTDB taxonomy): Bacteria > Bacteroidota > Bacteroidia > Bacteroidales > Bacteroidaceae > Paraprevotella. The sequence continues at coordinate 5,287 of CAYXQT010000063.1, forward strand.
CTATCCGCAGGAGTTCCGGGAAAGCGACGGTCTTCCCGCCGGCCTCCGTATGGCAATAGGAGTTCACGTTCTGCCCCAAGAGCGTGACTTCCTTGTACCCGCGCCTCTTCAAGTCCCGCACCTCGTTCAGGATGCTCTCCGCGTCCCGGCTCCGCTCCCGCCCGCGGGTGTAAGGCACGATGCAGTAATGGCAGAAATTGTCGCAACCCCGCATGATGCTGACGAACCCGGAAACGCGCGGGCCGCATACGCGTTGCGGAATCACGTCCTTGTAAGTTTCCGTCGCGGACAAATCCACGTTGATGGCCTTTTGCCCCAACTCCGCCTGGGCCGTCAGGTCGGGCAAGGACAAATAAGCGTCGGGGCCGGCCACTACGTCCGCGTGGTGTTTTTCTATCAGCTCTTCCCTCACCCGCTCGGCCATACAGCCCAGCACGCCGATAATCAGGTGCCGTCCTTTCCGCCGCAGGGCATGCAAGGCCTCCAGCCGGTTCACGATTTTCTGCTCGGCGTTGCCGCGCACGGAACAAGTGTTCAGGAAGACGGCATCCGCCTCATCCAAGGTCTCGCACGTATCGTATCCCGCCATGCGCATCACCGAAGCCACCACTTCGCTGTCGGCCACGTTCATCTGGCAACCGTAAGTCTCTATAAAAAGCTTTTTCATCCCGTTCTTTCGAGTTCCGGTTGCAAAGATAGTCAAAACGCGTATATCATTCACTCCCTCAAAGGAACAAAAGAAAAAACGGGACTTCAAGCCACGGGGCTTCGCCCGCTCGTCTCACGGGCATCCTCCGTCGGCACCCATGCGAAGGGACGGAAGTTTTCCCTTTGCGGGACAAGCGGGCAGGCCACGGGAAAGTCTCCGGGGCAGCGCAAGGCCGGGAAGCCGAGAACATGCCGCCGGAACCGGAACATCTTGAAAGCCGGGACACCGGAACGCCTCCTGAAAACGGAAAGGCTTCCGCGTCAGTCCTTCGGCCGCCCGCACCGGATTTTCGGGGCTTGCCGGAAGAAATGGAAAAGGAAATGAGCCTGACACGGTACACTTTCCGAAAAAATAACTAACTTTGCGCCATATTAAAAAGGTATAAATGTAATAAGCGACCGACTTTATGGGATTTAACAAAATCACAGCGGCAGAGGCTGCCGCTCTCATCCAGAACGGAGATTCCATCGGACTGAGCGGCTTCACGCCGGCCGGCACGCCTAAGAGCGTGCCGGCGGAAATAGCGCGGAAAGCCGAGGGCGAACACGCCGAGGGCAGAGAACTCAGGGTAAACATCCTCACCGGCGCGTCGACGGGTCAGAGCTGCGACGGCATGCTGGCCAACGCGCACGCCATCGGGTTCCGCGCGCCATACACTACGAACAAGGACTTCCGCACGCATGTCAACAATAACGAGCTTTCCTATTCCGACCTCAACCTTTCCAACATGGCCACGCAGATACGGCAGGGCTATCTGGGCGAGGTGGACTGGGCCGTCATCGAAGCCTGCGAAGTGGAGCGCGTGGGCGACAAGGCACGCATCTACCTGACCGCCGCGGGCGGAATCAGCCCCACAATCTGCCGCCTCGCACGCAAGGGCATCCTCATCGAGCTCAACGCCTTCCACAGCAAGAAGTGCATGGGAATCCACGACGTGTACGAGATAGAAGACCACCCCCGACGCACGCCCGTCATGATTATGAAGGCGAACGACCGCATCGGGAAGCCCTACGTGGAGGTGGACGCTGACCGCATCACGGGCATCGTGGAATGCAACATCCCCGACGAGGCGCGCGCCTTCAAGGATCCCGACCCCGTCACCACGCAGATAGGCAGCAACGTGGCCGACTTCCTTTTGGCCAACCTGAAAGGCGGGAAGATACCGCCCACTTTCCTGAACCTGCAGAGCGGCGTGGGCAGCGGCGCCAACGCCGTCTTGGGCGCGTTGGGGCAGTGCGCCGACGTGCCGGATTTCAGCATCTACACCGAAGTGCTGCAGGACGCCCCCGTGGAACTGATGCGCGAAGGCCGCGTGCTGTCCGCGTCGGCATGCTCGCTCACCGTCACGAACGAGTGCCTGCAAGGCATCTACGACGACATGGACTTCTTCAGGGACAAGCTCGTGTTGCGTCCCTCCGAGATTTCCAACTGCCCCGAAGTCATCGCACGCATCGGCGTGTGCTCGCTCAACACGGCCATCGAGGCGGACATCTACGGCCACGTGAACTCGACCAAGATTTGCGGAACGAAGATGATGAACGGCATCGGCGGCTCGGCGGACTTCACCAACAACGCCTACCTGAGCATCTTCACCTGCGGCTCCACCACCAAGGGCGGAGCCGTCAGCAGCATCGTGCCGTTCTGCTCCCACATCGACCACACGAGCCATTTCGTGGATGCCGTCGTCACGGAATACGGCGTGGCCGACCTGCGGGGGAAATGTGCCATGGAGAAAGCCGACGAGCTCATCAAGGTGGCGCACCCCGACTACCGGCCACTCCTGCTCGATTACATGAAGCTCGCGGCCCGGTACGGCGGGCATACCCACCACTGCCTCTCGGCCGCATTCGCCATGCACGACACTTACCTGCGCAAGGGAGACATGCGGCTGACGGACTGGGCGGAATACGTAAAATAACATCGGCTCCCCATGAAAAGAACGTCATTGCTGTTATTCCTCGCTTTCCTGTCCCGCGGCAGCCTTTCTTTCGCCCAGCAGGTGCTCACACCCGATGTCCTGCAAGCCTTGAAGGAGAGTTACTCGCACGACGAGACCCACAAGGCCATCCGGAACGCCGTGAACGCCAATCCCATCAGGAAGCTCGCGGCCAACAGCGAACAGGCGCCCGAGCCCGACACGTGGTTCAGCCACAAGGTGAAAAGCTCCGGCATCAGCGACCAGAAAGGCAGCGGACGCTGCTGGCTGTTCACGGGAATGAACGTGATCCGCTCACAAGTCATGGCCCGCACGGGCATGGAAAACTTCTTCTTCTCGCAGAACTACAATTTCTTCTACGACCAACTGGAAAAGAGCAACCTTTTTCTCCAAGGCATCATCGACACGCGCAAGAAGCCCGTCGACGACAAAATGGTGGAATGGCTGTTCCGCAACCCGATAAGCGACGGGGGACAGTTCACGGGCGTCTCGGACTTGATCGGGAAATACGGGCTCGTGCCCAAAGAGGTCATGGCCGAAACCTACAGCAGCGACAATACCGGCGAGTTTTCAGCCTTGTTGAAAAGGAAACTGCGCGAAGACGGCATGTCGTTGCGCGAGGCATCCGAAAAGGGCGCTTCCGAGAAAGAGTTGGAACGACAGAAGGTGGAGATGATGAAAACGGTCTACCGCATGCTGGTCTATGCCTATGGGGAACCTCCCGCTTCTTTCACGTGGGCGCCGAAAGTCGACGGGAAATGCACCGGGAAGCCCAAGACTTACACGCCCCGGAGTTTCTACGAGGAAGTATGCGGCGGGGAAGACTTGAACGCCGAATACGTCATGCTGATGAACGACCCTTCGCGCCCGTTCAACCAAGTGTACGAAATCGACTACGACCGCCACGCTTACGACGGGCACAATTGGCTGTACGTCAACCTGCCTGTCGAGGACATCAAGGAAATGGCCATTGCCAGCCTGAAAGACAGCACCGCGATGTACTTCAGCTGCGACGTGGGCAAGTTCCTGAATTCCGAGAAAGGCACGCTCGATTTGGACAACTACGACTACGGGAGCCTCTTCGGCACGACGTTCGGCATGGACAAGAAACAACGCATCCAGAGCTTCGACAGCGGAAGCACCCACGCCATGACGCTGATGGCCGTCGACCTCGACGATGACGGCAAGCCCGGAAAATGGATGGTGGAAAACAGCTGGGGCAAGGACGCGGGCTACCAAGGCCATCTCATCATGACGGACGACTGGTTCGACGAATACATGTTCCGCCTGGTCGTCAACAGGAAATACTGCCCGCAAAACGTGCTGGACATGCTGAAACAGAAGCCCGTCCGACTGCCGGCATGGGACCCCATGTTCCAGGACGAGCAATGAAAGGACTTCAAGACAAGCCAGAGAAAAAATGGAGAAAATCAGAGCGGCCGTAGTAGGATACGGCAACATAGGACGTTACGCCGTGCAGGCGCTTGAGGCCGCGCCCGACTTCGAAGTGGCCGGCATCGTGCGACGGAACGGCGCGGCGGACAAGCCCGAAGAGCTGGCGCGGTACGACGTGGCCGGGGACATACGGGAATTGGAGGAGGTCGACGTGGCCATCCTCGCCACTCCGACGCGCAGCGTGGAGAAGTACGCCAAGGAAATCCTCTCCCTCGGCATCAACACGGTGGACAGCTTCGACATCCACACGCAAATCGCCTCCCTGCGCCGCACGCTCGACGCGAGCGCCAAGGCGGGGAATGCCGTGTCCGTCATCTCCGCGGGGTGGGATCCGGGCAGCGACTCCGTGGTCCGCGCCATGCTGCAGGCCGTCGCGCCCAAGGGCATCACGTACACGAACTTCGGACCGGGCATGAGCATGGGGCATACCGTGGCCGTCAAGGCGGTGGAAGGAGTAAAGTCCGCCCTCTCCATGACTATCCCCACGGGCACGGGCATCCACCGCCGGATGGTTTACGTGGAAGTGAAGGACGGATACGACTTCGAGCATGTGGCCGCCTCCGTCAAGGCCGACCCCTATTTCGCGCACGACGAGACCCTCGTGGTGCAGGTGCCTTGCGTGGACGAACTGCTTGACATGGGGCACGGCGTGAACCTGACCCGCAAGGGCGTGTCCGGGAAGACACAGAACCAGCTGTTCGAGTTCAACATGCGCATCAACAACCCGGCTCTGACGGGACAAGTGCTCGTCTGCGTCGCCCGTGCGTCGACGAGGCAACAGCCGGGCTGTTATACGATGATAGAGATACCCGTCGTCGACCTGCTCCCCGGCGACCGCGAAGAGTGGATCTCGCACATAGTGTGACATTCCGGACGCGCGTTTTCTGGGGAGGATGTGACGGAAGAAAGCGGGCGGTCTCTTCCGTCGGATTTTATGACAGGTAAGACCTGACGAGACAGCCGGACGTGCGCACCTTTGCGGTTGGCGACGTGCGGACGCGTCGCCGACTTCGTTTCAAGGCCATTGTAAAAATCCCTGCTCTTATTGGCGGTGTGCCGGGCTTGTGGAGCCTGAATGTCCGGAAGACGGGGACAGCCGACGAAACTCCGTGACAACCGCGGCCGCTTCGTCGGCGCGACGGCGGCATCCCGTCGCCGCTCGCCCGCAACGCGTTCCTCATCGATGTGACCGTTCCGTTGGGACATCTATCGACAATTGCTGACGAGGCGGCGGGGAATGCCGTTGCCAATCTTGTCTGCCGCTTCAAGAACGGCAAGGGCAAAGTTGCTGCTATTCCGCAACAGCCCAAGTATGCCGACGAAATCGCCGTCCCGAATGCGGTCGTCGTAACCATCCGGAACACGCCGCCTTTCCGAAGCAAAGGAAATTACACGGGGCATTGACTTCGTCCGATGCAGGACTGCGGATTGGCAGGGTTCGAGCGAGTTCGGCTCTGTTCTGTCCTGTTCTTGCCTTGCCCCACGAATTCCGTCATTTCCCGTGGAAACCGGCTTGTTCCGGTCGGTTGCCTCTTTTTGACAACATGTCAGCTGATTCCGTCTTTTCGCGAGCAGGATGAAAGGAAAAAGGCAATTTCGTACATTGCGGATTGCCGTCAAGAAACGCGAACCAGAAGCGAAAGAAGCCGTTTTCGGATACGTTTTTTCACGTTTCAGGCATCTAATTAACATCTGTTAGGCAAAAACGCCCGTTTTCGTGCCGAGAAAAATTTCCGTTCCTGCGGAGAA
>CAYXQT010000064.1:0-11118 GCA_964466445.1 uncultured Paraprevotella sp.
TTAATATTCCGTCTTGTCTGGCGTGCTACGCCACAGGTCGAAAGCTACGATGGCTTCTTCGGACAATAATTCTTCCATGACTTTCTTACGGCTTCGACGGGGAAGAGCCAGCTCTTCGTAGATAAAGGAATCGTCAAATCCGATGTCGGCCGCGTCATCCTTATCGTTGGCGTAGTATATCTTGTCGAGGCGTGCCCAGTATATGGCACCGAGACACATCGGGCAGGGTTCGCAAGACGTGTATATTTCGCAACCGCTAAGTTCGAAAGTCCCCAGTTTGCGGCAAGCTTCGCGAATGGCATTGACTTCCGCATGGGCTGTAGGGTCGTTGTGGGCGGTTACTCGGTTCACACCGGTCGCGAGGATTTCATCCCCTTTTACGATTACGGCACCGAACGGACCGCCACCGTTTTTTACATTCTCTACCGAAAGTTCAATGGCTTTGCGCATAAATTCTTTGTTCCCCATACACTCTGTTTTTAGTATTTATGAATGAAAAAGGAAGAGGAAGTATTTACGGGGTAGTTCCACGTTTTTGGGGGACGGGTACCCGGAATACCTCTCGCCAGGTATTGAAGTCTCGTTTTAACCCGATTCCGACACCCTGAGTAGTCAGCGATGATTTGGTGAAGTAACGGTCGTTGGTTTTGCTGTATGCTTTCAGGCTTACGCTACCGCTTGGGGTCAACAGCCATTGCAGGTCGAAGTCGCCGATGAAATTACCGTTCGGATTGGCGTTGTTGTCCCGATAACCGAAGTTCCCGTTGATGAGCAGACGGTTGTTGAGCAACCGTCCGGAAAGCAGTCCCTCCACGTCCATGTCGCTCCATCCCGTTTCGCCCGTACTGAGGTTCGTCCCGAAGTTCCAGTTGCTGTTGTTGCCGAGTAGCGAGGAGAATATTTGGTTGAGTTGCCCGCTCAGGGTGGAGGAAAGCAACGACTTCATGGCCACGGAGGATTGGCTTTGTTCCGTGTTGTTGTAATCGTAAGTGTAGAAGCGTCCGATGCCGAGGAGGTAAATCACTTGCATGTTTTTTTCTTCTTCCGTGCTGATGAGGCTACGCACCATCTGTTTTTCGTCTTCATTGACGTTAGGCAGGTCGAAGTCGAAACTGACTTGGGGAGACTGGGCTTTTCCGCCAAGGTTCATCAGGCAATTCACGCGCACGTTGTCCCGGCTGAAAGTAGAGCGGGCACTTAGGTCGTTCAGTGATACGGAAGGTACGGTATAGACGGCTTGCAGGTTGAGGTCGGCCTGAACGGGCAGACCGCCGAAAACGATGGTGCCGCCGGGGTTGAAGACAAAGTCCTTGTGGATGACATCCTGCAATGAAAGCTTATAAATGCCCTGATCTATGGTGTACGTGCCATACATGGTGAAGTCTCCTTTATTATAATAGTTGGCGCGGATATTGCCGTGCCCGTTCAAGGCAATATAGTCTCCGGCTTTCGGATCCATAAGAATCTTCATGGTAGCTTTTGGTGTCAGGTTGAGGCGGAAGTTGATACGCATGTCCGATTCCGGTGTCGGAGAGGGCGTGCCGTTGGGAGAGGAGGAATGTCCGCTGATGCTGTCCCGATGTACCTTGTAGGTGATAAACTGGTTGTCTGTCAAGGTTGTCGGAGAGGATTGGTTGTAGACAAACACAGTGTTCTCTTCGGGGCTGGCATCGATGTTGATGTTCAGGTCGCCCGGCTGTCCGCTGAATCCGATTTTCCCCGTGGCGTATGCCGTGCCGCAGAACACGTTGTCTCCGAAATCCTTGACATCATACCCCAAGATGTTGTAGGCATCGATGTCGAAATTGAAACGCAAGCGGGAGAGGTTGGAATGCCGGAGAACACCGTTAACCACAGCATAGTGTCCGTCCTTTCCGGGAGCACCTTGCCGGTCGTAAATTATGGCGTTACGGAAGTAAATGTTGTCTGGGCGCAGAATGACGGAGTCGTTGACAAGGCGGTAATCCACTTCAGTCGCATCGACTCTCAGTCCTCCGTCGCTGACCAGCATGTCGCCTTCCAAGTTGACGCTTTTGAACGGGTTAAATACACGAACCCATCCCGAAGCGCGTCCATGCAAGTTTGTGAATATGCCGTTTGTGTAGTGGTTCAGGAAAGCCAGATTTATGTTTTCGGTACGAATCATCAGGTCGAGACCTCCCTTGGGTGCGGCACCTATCTTGACATCTCCGTCCACGTTGGTCATGCTTCGGTTGGCCGGGTCTGCCATGCGGGCGTGCAGGGAAATCGCGTTTTTCTCTTTTTCCCAACCGCCGTGCAAGTTCATCTCTCCCAAGTAGGCTTGGTTGAAAGTGAAATTTTGGACATGGAGGTAGGCCTCCACTTCAGGGCTTTTCATCAGGTTGGCCGCATAGATTCGTCCGGTGGCTTGTCCGGCAAAATCCACGGTGTGGAAATTGACGATGTTGAAGATGTATTCCAGATTGATGTCTTTCAGGTCGGCCGTCAGCGAGTCTTCTGGATTGCCCGACACGCGACCGTTGAGAATCAGGTGGCGGTCACCTTGTTCGATGGCGAATCCGTTGATGCTGACCGACCCCGGTGCAACATGTATGCCGGATGCACGTACGTTCCAAACCGAGTCGTTGACGATGATTTGTGAGGGATGAAATTCGATGTCGGTCAGCATCTTGTTTTCTTCGTCTCGGGAAAAACGGGTGTTGGCCGAGATGGAACCTTGATAGTTTTTTTCGGCGTGGTTTGTCCAATTCAGTCCCGTGTAGACATCGTCATGGGTCGCACGTGCCAATAGTCTGAAATCGACGGGGGCTTTGCCGATTTGCTTTTTGAAGTCGACGGTGCAGGTGATGGAATCGTTGACGCGACCGGCCAAAATCCGTACGTCGTCCAATTGTTGTCCGTTGTAGTTGAAAGACGGGATGGACGCATTGAAGTCCAGTTCTTCGGTAAGGCTGTTGAAATAACCGTCAATGTGTCCGGCTTGTGGGATGCGCAAAGGGATGCCGAAAATTTTTTCAATGGGTTTCGTATGATTGATGTGCATGGACAGAGTCACTTCGTCCGACACGTTCTTTTTGAGTTGCGGTTCTTTTACGAAAGAGGGAATATAAGTATGGAGCAACTTCCGACAATGGGCAATTAACGTGCCGATACTGAAATCCCCTTCCATTTCCGCTTGCAGAAAATCGCTGTGGAGCGAGAAGTTGCGTTTGCCCGGTTCGTGGGTGGCCTTGAACCATATTGGCCCGGTGGTGTAGTCTTCCTCCGGCATAGACATGTGGAAGCCGTCCAGGCGGATGAACCCTTCCATGTTTTCAAAGTTGCCGCCCCGGAAGTCGGCCTGTATGTTGCCTTGGAACTCCGTCTCCGCATATCGGGACGTGAGAGCGAGGGCGTGCGGAGCGAAACGGCGAACGGAAACTCCCGCTTTAATGTAAGGTGTGGATGAGTGTAAATTGAATTCTCCTCTTGCCGTAAGAGCAAGGTGGGGGTCATCGATGGTTACATTTCCGACAACCCCTCCTTTTCGATAATCCACGTCGACAGAGATGTCGTGGTAGTCGTAATGGTTATAAGACAGGTTGCTGATGGTACCCTGAAGCGAAAGGGCGGGATAGGCACCTGAATGTAGCAGTCCCCTGCATGACAAGTCAAAAGCTGTTTCGCCGAATTGTTCTTCCCTGCCTGTCAGCTTGCCGAACTTGAATCCGGGAGTGTGGACTTCCGCTTCGATTCTGTTCCCGTTGGAGACAGAGCCTGATAATATCAGGGAACCTAAATCGGTATATATATTAAGGTCGCTTCTGAGAAGCCGGGAGCTATAGGATAGGAACCCATTGGCTTTTAATGTACCCACGGCTTGCAAATAAGGAGGAATGGAAACTTTGTTGTTCGAAGCCCATTCAGCCAGTTGCTTTAGGCCGTCCGAGGTGACTTGCAGGTTTCGGATATCGGCTTTTATCGTTCGTTGAGCGGGGTTTCCGAGTTGGCGGATAGCCAATGGGGAATCGAATACGATGCTCTTGTCGGAAGTGTGAAGTGTCAATTGGTCTATCAGGACTTGTTCGAGGCTTCCGTTGAACCGTGCTTCGACAGATAACGGTTGTAATTTCTCAAGCACATGGTTTTGAGGCCGCTTGGGATAGAAAGGAAGGAAATCGGAAAATGAAAATGTTCCTTTTTCAATGCTGCCATGAAACGTGAAATCTTGATACCGTCCTTTTCCGTCCCTTTCTTTTATATGGTGGTATCTCATGGTGACTGGATGAAGAGCTAATCGGGAATGGGGCAATTCGACGGTGAAATGGTCAAGCAACGCTTTTTCCCGGTTGGCCGTAATCTTGAAAGACAATTGTTCAAGCTGTAGGCCGGAATACTCTTCAAAGGCAAGCTTTTTGACAGTCAGATTCAGTGAATCCGCCGTATAGCATTTCAATGAGAGCGTGGTGCTGATTTTGTCCAACACGATGTGGTCGGGGTTAAAGCGACCGGGCGTGAGAGGCTTGTAAAAACGGTGCCACGACAATTTACCGCGCCGGATAAGCACGGAATTGACGCGAAGGTTCGGATTGGAAGGCAGACTGTCTTTTTTTGAAAAGGCATCCATGAGAAACCGAAAATTCGGCTTTTCCTTTGGAGTGCGCTGGTAGAGACGGATGTCAAATCCGTAGAGTTGGACATTTGAAACAGATATTTTGCCATGTAGCAATGAAGCCAATTCCATTTTGGCGGACAGGCGGGTCGCCCTAAGCAAATCTTTTCCCTTTTGGTCTTTAATGAGTACGTCGTCGAGAATGATACGGTTGAAATACCCCAGATCCACCCGACCGATGGAAAGTTCCGTATGTAAAACATCTTCCAATGCTTCCGAAATGAGGAATGCGACTCCCCTTTGCACCGCCGGGACGTGGAGCAACACGACTGACAACAGGTAGAATCCTACGACTGTACCTGCGAGCACTCTTAATATTTTCTTTAATCTTTTGATATGGCTCTTGTTTAGCCCCCAAAATTACTATTTTTCTTTTCAGAATCCTTCTCTTTGTCGTATTTTTAATGTAATTTTGAAGCGTTTTAATTAAAACCAGTTTATTTAATCCTATAAGAATGGCAAATGTAATTAAATTACGTAAAGGCCTTGACGTGAATCTAAAGGGTAAAGCTGCCATGGAGGAGTTTCAGGTGAAGAAGTCGGCAGTTTATGCGCTGATGCCGGATGACTTTACGGGGTTGAAGCCCAAGGTGGTAGTCAAGGAGAACGACGCGGTGAAAGTAGGGGATAGTTTGTTCGTGGACAAAAGTCATCCTGAAATCAAGTTTGTCTCTCCCGTGAGCGGACGGGTATCCATGGTGGAGCGTGGCAATCGCCGCAAGGTGTTGAGCGTGCGCGTAGAAGCCGACACGGTGCAGCAGTATGTGGATTTTGGCAAGAAGGACGTAAGCCGGATGACAGCGGAGGAAGTGAAAGACCTCCTTCTGGAATCGGGCTTGTTCGGGTTCTTTCGCCAACGTCCCTACGACGTGACGGCGAATCCGTCCGATACTCCGAAAGCCATCTTTGTCTCCGCATTCAATTCCATGCCGCTTGCGGCCGATTTCGAATATGTGTTGCAAGGGCGTGAGGCTGATTTTCAGGTGGGGCTCAATGCCTTGGCGAAGATAGCGAGAACGCATCTGGGTGTAAGTGCGAAGCAAACCGCCGCAACGTTGACCGCGGCTAAGAATGTGGAAATAACCTTTTTCGACGGTCCGGCACCGGCGGGAAACGTGGGCGTGCAAATTAATCATGTTTCTCCCATAAACAAAGGAGAAATCGTTTGGACTCTCGGTGCGGAAGAGGTAATCTTCATCGGCCACTTGTTGAATACGGGACGCTTGGATTTTACACGCGTAATCGCATTTGCCGGTTCGGAAGTGAAGAAGCCGGCTTATTGCAAAATGACGGTGGGACAGCAGTTGAACACCTTGATAGAAGGCAATGTGACAACGGGCAGGAGTCTGCGGGTGATAAACGGCAATGTGATGACGGGTGTGAAGACCTCGGCCGACGGTTTTTTGGGGGCTCATGTGACAGAGGTGAATGTGATTCCCGAAGGAGACGATGTACACGAGATTTTAGGTTGGATTATGCCGCGCCTGAACGACTATTCCTCTAACCGCTCCTACATGAGTTGGTTGACGGGAAAGAAAGAATATGCGCTCGATGCCCGCGTGAAAGGAGGCGAACGCCACATGATTATGTCGGGCGAATACGACCGTGTGTTCCCGATGGACATATTTCCCGAACAGTTGGTGAAAGCCGTTATCGCCGGTGACATAGACCGCATGGAAGCATTGGGTATCTATGAGGTGGCTCCGGAGGACTTTGCCTTGTGCGAGTTCGTGGATTCTTCCAAACTGGAGGTGCAGCGTATCGTCCGTGAAGGATTGGATATGCTACGCAAGGAAATGGCTTAATTAAATTCTTCGTCACAGGTTTTAAATGATTCAGATAATGAACGCGTTAAGAAAATATCTTGATAAGATGAAGCCGAACTTTGAGGAGGGCGGCAAACTTCACGCATTTCGTTCCGTGTTTGACGGTTTCGAGACTTTCCTTTTCGTGCCGAACACCACGTCGAAGTCTGGCGTGAACGTGCATGATGCGATAGACAGCAAGCGCATCATGATTTTCGTGGTGATAGCCTTGTTGCCGGCCTTGTTGTTCGGCATGTACAACATCGGGTATCAGAACTACACGTCCGCCGGAGTGGACGGGACATTCTGGGAAATGTTCGGTTTCGGTTTGTTGGCCGTGTTGCCTAAAATCATCGTGTCTTACATCGTGGGGTTGGGCATTGAGTTCGTCGTGGCTCAGTGGAAGCATGAGGAAATTCAGGAAGGATATCTGGTTACGGGGATTCTGGTTCCGATGATTGTGCCGGTCGGTTGCCCGTTGTGGATTATCGCGGTAGCTTGTGCTTTTGCCGTGATTTTCGCCAAGGAGATTTTCGGAGGTACGGGCATGAACATTTTCAATGTCGCCTTGATTACCCGTGCATTCTTGTTCTTTTCCTATCCTGCGGCCATGAGCGGCGATGCCTGCTGGGTAGCCAAGGAAAGCATTTGCGGTTTGGGCAACAATTTGCCTGATACGTTTACGATGGCCACTCCTTTGGGAGAAGCGGCTACCGGTACGACACCGGCTTTCTCTTGCGACCAGATTATCGGTTTGATACCCGGTTCTATCGGCGAGACCAGCGTGATAGCCATTGCCATCGGCGCGGTGATTCTTCTGTGGACGGGCATTGCCAGTTGGAAGACGATGCTCAGCGTGTTTGCCGGAGGTGCGCTTCTGGCATGGGTCTTCAACGCATGGGGACCGGAAGGAAACATCGGTGCTGCCATGCCTTGGTATCAGCATCTGGTATTGGGCGGCTTCTGCTTCGGTGCCGTGTTCATGACGACTGATCCCGTAACCTCGGCACGCACGGAGACCGGCAAATACATTTACGGTTTCCTCATCGGTGCGTTGGCTATAATTATCCGCGTGTTGAATCCGGGTTATCCCGAAGGTATGATGCTTGCCATCTTGCTGATGAACTTGTTTGCTCCGCTGATTGACTATTATGTCATCCAAAGCAATATCGACAAGAGGGCTAAACGTGCAATAAAAAAATAACGAAGGAACTATGGCTACAAAGAAATTCAAATGCAAAGTGTGCGGTTACGTCCATGAAGGCGACACCGCGCCTGAAAAATGTCCGGTGTGCCAGGCTCCGACCTCTGAGTTTGAAGAAATCGTGGAATCCGGAGGAATCGGGAAGCCGACGGAAAAAGGGCTGAACACCGACGGTAATACTTATACCATTATATATTCATGTGTCGTGGTCGTTATCGTAGCTTTTTTGCTGGCTTTCGTTTCCAAAGTTTTGGAACCGCAGTCAATGGCCAACGTGCGCATCGACAAGAAAAGTCAGATTCTCGCCGCCTTGAACCTGCGCGACGTGGAGAAGGCGGAAGTGGAGAAAACGTACGACGAGGTGGTGACGGCGGACGAAATCATCGACAAGGACGGCAACGTCGTGAAGGACGGGGCATCCAAGGATGCGGACGGTTTCGCCGTGGAGGACAAGAACATCTCGGACAGCAACCTCCCGCTGTATGTGTGCAAGGTGAACGGGGAAACCAAATACGTCATCCCGGTGACGGGCAAGGGTCTATGGGACGCGATTTGGGGATATGTGGCGTTGAACGCGGACAAGAACACCATCTACGGGGTCTATTTCAGCCACAAGGGCGAGACGGCCGGCTTGGGAGCCGTCATTACGGAGTACGACAAGTTCCAGAAACAGTTCGAGGGCAAGAAACTGATGAACGAGGACAGGTCTGGTGTGGCCGTCAGCGTGGTGAAGAAACGCAAAGTGGTGAACGGACTTCCCGACGAGAGCCGTTGCGATGCCATCACCGGCGCGACCTTGACTTCGGAAGGCGTGAACAACATGCTTCACGACTGCATTTCGCGTTATATGACTTTTTTAAACACTAACGAATAAAGGAAGTAAGATATGAGTAAGTTGTTTTCTAAAGAGAATGGAGAAGTATTTTCGTCTCCCCTTAACCTCAACAACCCGATTGCGGTTCAGGTGCTCGGTATCTGTTCCGCCTTGGCTGTCACTTCCCAAATGGAGCCGGCCATTGTCATGGGGCTTTCGGTAACCGTGATTACGGCTTTTTCCAACTTGATTATATCCTTGATACGCAAGTCGATTCCCAACCGTATCCGCATCATTGTCCAGTTGGTCGTCGTGGCTGCGTTGGTGACTATCGTAAGCATGGTGCTGAAAGCTTTCGCTTACGACGTGAGCGTAAAGCTGTCCGTGTACGTCGGCTTGATTATCACCAATTGCATCCTGATGGGACGCTTGGAGGCATTCGCCATGATGAACGGCCCGTGGGAAAGTTTCCTTGACGGCATCGGCAACGGGCTGGGTTATGCTTTCGTCCTCGTGGTCGTCGGAACGGTGCGCGAGCTCCTCGGCAGTGGTTCCCTGATGGGCTTCCAGATAATCCCGGAGGGCTTCTACGACATGGGCTACATGAACAATGGCATGATGACCATGCCGGCCATGGCGTTGATTCTCTTGGGCTGTTTCATTTGGGCGCACCGCGCTTACAATGAAAGAAAAGAGAAAAAGTAACGAATCACAACCGGAAACAGAAAGAAAAAGAGTATGGAACATATGTTAAGTTTGTTTGTCCGCTCTATCTTCGTGGACAACATGATTTTCGCTTTCTTCTTGGGTATGTGTTCTTACTTGGCCGTATCCAAGAATGTGAAGACTGCCTTGGGACTGGGTGTCGCTGTGACATTCGTGCTTTGCGTGACGGTACCCGTGGACTACCTGTTGCAGACCAAGGTTCTGTCCGAGGATGGACTCCTCGGCATAGACTTGTCCTATCTGGCGTTCATCCTATTCATAGCCGTGATAGCCGGCATGGTACAGCTCGTGGAAATGGTCGTGGAGCGTTTTTCGCCCTCGCTTTATGCCGCGTTGGGCATATTCCTTCCGTTGATTGCCGTGAACTGTGCCATCATGGGAGCTTCGCTGTTCATGCAGCAGAGAATCACCATGGATTCGGCCACCAGTACGCAGGCAATCTCCGACGTTTGGGATTCTTTGGCATACGCTTTGGGTTCAGGTATCGGTTGGCTGTTGGCCATCGTCTCGTTGGCCGCCATCCGCGAGAAAATGGCCTATACCGATGTGCCTAAGCCCTTGCAGGGGTTGGGCATCACCTTTATCACGGTAGGGCTGATGGCTATGGCCTTTATGTGTTTCTCGGGTTTAAGCATTTAAAAGGAAAGGAACGGAATGATGGATATGAATTTCATTTTAGCGAGTATAGGCGTATTCCTCGTCACGATACTCCTTTTGGTGATTATCCTGCTGGTGGCCAAGAAGTACTTGTCCCCGAGCGGGAACGTGAACATTACCATCAATGGGGATAAGACGATTTCCGTGGCACAAGGCGGAAGCCTGCTCTCCACGTTGGCTTCCGAAGGAATTTACTTGTCCTCGGCCTGCGGCGGGAAAGGTTCTTGCGGACAGTGCAAATGCCAAGTGGTGGAAGGAGGCGGCGAAATCTTGGACTCTGAAAAGGGGCAGTTCACTCGCAAGCAAATCAAAGACCATTGGCGTCTGGGTTGCCAGTGCAAGGTGAAAGGTGACCTGCAAATCAAAGTGCCCGAATCGGTGATGGGCGTGAAAGAATACGAATGCACGGTCATCAGCAACAAGAACGTGGCCACGTTCATCAAGGAGTTCAAGGTGCAGCTTCCGGCGGGCGCACACATGGATTTCCTACCCGGCTCTTACGCCCAAATCAAGATACCGACGTTCACGATAGACTACGACAAGGACATCGACAAGGGGCTCATCGGTGACGAATACCTGCCGGCATGGAAGAAGTTCGGCCTTTTCCCCTTGAAGTGTGTTAACACTGAACAGACCGTCCGTGCATATTCCATGGCCAACTATCCGGCCGAAGGCGACGTGTTCATGCTCACCGTCCGTATTGCCACGCCGCCGTTCAAGCCCGACCGTAGCGGCTTCATGGATGTCAATCCGGGCATAGCTTCTTCATACATCTTCACGCTCCGTCCGGGCGACAAGGTGACGATGAGCGGCCCTTACGGGGACTTCCATCCGCACTTTGACAGCAAGAAAGAGATGATTTGGGTGGGCGGCGGTGCCGGCATGGCACCCTTGCGCGCGCAAATCATGCACATGACGAAGACTTTGCATACGACGGAACGCGAGATGCACTATTTCTACGGGGCACGGGCGTTGAACGAGGTGTTCTATTTGGAAGACTTCTTAGGTTTGGAGAAAGACTTCCCGAATTTCCATTTCCATTTGGCTTTGGATCGTCCGGATCCTGCGGCGGATGCGGCAGGGGTGAAATACACTCCGGGCTTTGTGCATAACGTGATGTATGAGACATACCTGAAGAATCATGACGCGCCTGAAGATGTCGAATATTACATGTGCGGTCCCGGTCCGATGTCGAAAGCCGTGGTTGCCATGCTCGACAATCTGGGCGTGGATCCGGAGTCTATCATGTACGATAACTTCGGCGGATAGAAAGGTAGGG
>CAYXQT010000065.1:0-10860 GCA_964466445.1 uncultured Paraprevotella sp.
CGACCGGGAGGGGCTCGTCCACGAGGCGAGCGAGTACCTCGTCACGGACGGGCGGCGGTACGCCAGCTTCGTCGACAAGGTCTACCGCGACTCCGCCTCGGGGTTCACCCTCGCCGACATCAAGACCACGAGGGCCTTGGACACGGAATACGTGCGCTGGCAGCTCTCCGTCTACGCCCTCCTCTTCGAGGGGCAGAACCCGGGCGCGAAGGCCTCCCGGCTCCTCGCCATCTGGCTCCGCGGGGACGAGGGCAGGATCGTGGAGGTCGGGCGCGTCCCCGACGGCGACGTCAGGGAGCTCATGGCCTGCGACGCGGAGGGCAGGGAGTTCCGGGGGCTCCCCGCGCCCGCCGGCGACGCGCTCCCGCTGCCGGCGAAGTACGCCGCCATGGAGGACGCCATAGCCGAGATAGACGCGCAGTGCCGCTACTGGACGGGAAGGCGCAGGGAGCTCATGGAGGGGGTGGGCGCGGAGATGGCCGCCGCCGGCGTCCGCAAGTGGGCCGGCGCGCGCGTGGCCTTCACCCTCAAGGCCGACGCCGGGAGGGAGACGTTCGACGTCAAGGCCTTCGCGAGGGACCACCCCGCGCTCTACCGGGAATACGCGGAGCGCAGGCCCGTGAGGGGCGGCGCCGTGCTGAGGGTGAAAGGACAAGGACACGGGAAGGACACGGAACCATAAAAGGAAAGGAAAAGGGAATGGCAAACACGATCATCGGGCGCGTCCACAAGGTGGGCCGCGCCGAGGCCGTCCGGAGCAAGGACGGCACGAGGGAATTCACGAGGCGCGAGCTCGTGCTCGACGCCTCCACCTACGACCGCTACACGGGCGAGAGGCGCGCGAACTTCCCCGCCATTGAGTTCGGCGGGAAGGCGTGCGGCCTGCTGGACCCCCTGCGCGGGGGAGACCTCGTGGAGGCGTCGTTCGTCCTCTCCGGGGCGGCCTACACGGACAGGGACGGCGCGGAGAGGTACTTCACACGCGTGCGCGGGTACGCCGTGAGGATGCTCCGGGAAGACGGGCGGGGACGGCCGCAGGAGCCCGCACGGGGACAGGAACGGCAGGAGGAGCCCGCATCGGAACCGCGGGGACGGGCGCAGGAACAGCAGTCCCCATGGCCGCCGCGGGACGAAGTCCCCTTCTGAGCCATGATCTACGACGGCTCCAACGGGCTCCACGCCCGCGCCGCGCGGGCGAGGCTGGACAAGCTCATACGCGACGGCAAGGCCTTCGAGCTCAAGGAGCGCAGGCCTCGCCGGAGCCTCGCCGCCAACGCCTACCTGCACGTCTGCATCGCCTACTTCGCATCGCAGACGGGGGACGAGCCCGAGGACGTCAAGGCGCGCCTCTTCAAGCTGGCCTGCAACCGCGACATATTCCTGCGCGAGGCGCGCGACCCGGCCACGGGCCAGGCGGCAAGGTACCTGCGCTCCACGAGGGACCTCGACAGCGCGGAGATGGCCGCCGCCATAGAACGCTTCCGCGACTGGGCGGCCGCCGAGGCCGGCATATACATCCCCGCGCCCGAGGAACGCCGCCTCGTCCTGCTGATGGAGGCCGAGGCGGAACGCGCCGGGAATCCCGCCTGAACGGCGGAAAGACACGACAACGGAGAAAGGAAAAAGGAAACACGGACAATGGAAACGGGAAGCAAGGACAAGACGAGGGGCACGCACGGGCCCTACACCGTGCACGGGCAGCCGCCCGCGAAGAGCAACACCTACAGGGTGGTCAGCATCCGGGGGAGAGGCGCCCTGGCCAAGGGGAAAGGCCTCGCCGAGTACGAGAGGGCCTTCTTCATGCAGTGCCCCATGAGGGGAGCCGGCGTGGACGGGCTCTTCCGGCTCGACGCGGACGTGTTCTTCCGGAGCATGCTCCCCGACTTGGACAACGCCCTCAAGGTCGTGCTCGACTGCCTGCAGGGATGCGGCGCGGTACGCGACGACAGGAGGTGCGTGGAGATAAGGGCGCGGAAGCTCGTCGACAGGGACGACCCCCGCGTCGTCTTCACCGTCACGGAGGAGAGGCGGGAGCCGCGGCTCGTCGCCGACGTCATGGACGAGGAGTTCCCGCTCCTGGCCGCCAGGGCGCGCGCCGCCGGAACCCCGCCGGAGGGAAAGGAAAGGGAGAAGTGACACCGTGAAAAGGAAGGAAAACTCATGGAAAAGGGATTCCTGAAGATACCCCGCGCCTTCTTTGAAGGCTCAAAATGGAAGACCGCCCGGGCGTTTAGCGAGTGCGAAGCGTGGCTGGACCTGTTGCAGTCCGCACGATTTGAGGCCTCGCCGACTATGTCGCGCATCGGAGGCCGCAAGGTGGCGTGGGGACAAGGGCAGTACCCGGCATCCGTGAGGTTCCTCGCCAGGAAATGGGGAAGGCCGGAACGCTGGGTGAGGAGCTTCCTCGCCCGCCTGAAACGGGAAGGCCGGATCTCCGTGGACGACTCGCAGGGAACGGGCGTCATCACCGTCGCCGGCTACGCGGGGACATACGCGGCGGAGGACGGCACGGCGGCTGACACAGCGGTTGACACAGCGGTTGACACAGCTAACGGGCTGTGCGACAACACGTTGAACGGGCAAGCGACACGGCGATTGACACGGCGATTGACACAGCCCGACACAACTAACGTACTGGACTACAACGAGTTGCGCGAAATCGCGACACGCCTGCTCGAGGCGGTCGGCGGGAAATGCCCGGAAAACGCCGCCGGAAGCCGACACAGCGGTGACACAAAAAAAAAGAAAGAAGAAGAAATAACTTTAGAGAAACCGCCTATCGGCGGAAAAGAGACGCCCGCGCGCCGCTTCGAGAGGTTCACCGAATGGCTGGAGCGGAACGCGCCCTCCGTCCTGGGGATGAGGAAGCCCTTCACGGAGCGGGAGTTCCTCAAGCTGCGCTCCCTCTACGACTTCGACGAGCTGGAATCAGTGCTCACCGACATGGAGAACAAGCCCTCCCTGCGCGACAGGTACAAGTCCGCGTACCTCACCTGCCGCAAGTGGCTGGAAAGGGACTTCGGACGCAGGGACGGCGGCGTGAGCGGGGGAAACGGAAACTGAAACGAAAGGGGAAAGACATGGAAGACAAGCCGCTGCCGAGATCGGAGGACGCCGAAAGGCTGGTGCTCGGCACCATAATGAACGAGAGGGACACGCTCCAGGCCGTGCGCTCCCTCCTGACGCCGGAGGCCTTCTACTCCGGCAAGCACCGCGAGATATACCGCGCCGCCCTCGCCGTGGCCGACAAGGGCGGCTTCCCCGACCCCGTCGCCGTCGCGGAAGAGCTCCTCCGGCGGGGCGCGCGCATGGAGCCCTGGGAAGTCGCCGAGATCGCCGGGCACACCACGCCCTACGTGGAGCAGCACGCCGCCGCCGTGTTCGACAAGTACAAGAGGCGGCAGTTCCTCGAGATAGCGTGCTACCTCAGGGCCAACTGCTTCAACGAGGCGGAAGACCCGCTGGACGTCTGCGAGGAGGCCGTCAGGAGGCTCCGCGGCGCCTTCCCCGAGAGCCCCGGCGCCTGCACCATGGCGGATGCCGTGCGCGGCGTCTACGAGTGCGTCGGGCGCAACCTCGCCGGGGGGCGGGAGCTCACGGGAAGCCCCACCGGGCTCGCCGCCTTCGACGGGAGGAGCGGCGGCCTCCAGCCCGCGAACCTCGTGGTCGTCGCCGGGAACACCTCCAGCGGGAAGACCTCCCTCGCCGCCGGCATCGCCGCCGCCGCCGGATGCCCCGTGGCGTTCTACTCCATGGAGATGCGCAAGGAGGAGATAGCCGCGCGGATGATCGCCGCGCGCTCCGGCGTGCCCGCGAACCGCATACTCTACTCGCCCCTCTCTCCCTCCCAGCTCAAGGCCGTGGACGAGGGCGTGGCCGTGGTGGAGTCCATGCCCGTCTACTTCGACGACCGGTCCGGCTCCACGCTGGAGTCCATCCTCTCCTCCATGCGCATGATGAGGGCGCGCCACGGCATAGGGGGCGCGGTGGTGGACTACCTCCAGATCCTCTCCGTCAACGCCCGCGAGGCCAACAGGGAGCAGCAGATGGGAGAGGCGGCGAGGAGGCTCAAGAACGCCGCCAAGGACTTGGGCATCTGGATAATCGCCGTCTCGCAGCTCAACCGGGACAAGGCCGACCCCGTGCCCAACCTCTTCCGCCTCCGGGGCAGCGGGCAGATAGCTGAGGCCGCCGACGTGGTGATGCTCGTCTACCGCCCGGAGGCGGAAGGCCGCTCCCGGTACCCCGACCCGTTCGGGCACGTCTCCGTCAAGGGGACCGCCCTGATAGACGTGGCCAAGGGACGCAACATCGACACGATGAAGTTCGTCACCGCCTTCGACGCGCCGACCTCCTCCTTCCGCTGGCTCGACGAGCCGCCGCTCAGGGAGGACGGCGCGGGAGGAGGGGGAGACGGCGGCGCCCCGTTCTGACCCGGGCGGGCAAGAAGGCGACAAGGAAAACTAAAACGTAAAACGAAAGAAAGGAGAACGGACATGGTTTCAGACAGCACACCCGGGGGCGCGCACGCCGCGCCCGGCAAGGACGCGGAACGTCCGCGTTCCATGATATTCTACCGGCGGTGGCGCGACTACCTCGGCTCCATCCCCGACAAGGGTCGGAGGCTGGCGGCCTACGAGGCCGTGATGGACTACGCCTTCGGCGGCGGGGAACCCGCCGACGGGGAGACCCTCTTCACCGTCCGGCTCATGCTCGACAGGGTGGACGAGGACATGGCGCGCTACATGGAGACGAAGAGGAAGAACGACATGAAGGACCGGGAAAGGGGGAAACGGGATGGCGAAGGAAGAGGATAAGGCGGGCAGGGAGGCAAGGGACCCTCCTCGCGCTGCGGGGAGTGCGCGCACCGCAGGACGCGCCGGATGCCGGACGGCTTCAACGGCTTCTACTGCGGATGCTGGAACGTCCGCGGCGGCGACGGCACGGGCTACAGAAGGGTGTCCCTGAAAGACCCCGCCTGCCGACACTTCGTGCCCCGGTACCTGTGAACGCACGGGAAGTAAGAATTACAAGCATTGAAAAAAATGGAAAGGAGAAACGACATGGAAGATGGAAAAGTGGAAGCCGGGACGACCGGCAAGGGAAACAAGTGCCGCGTATGGACGGAAGAGGAGCTGGCCCTCCTCGCCGCCCGCTATCCCGACGAGGGCGCGAAGGCGCTCGCGCGGCTCATTGGGAGGACGCCGGAAGCCGTGAAGTACAGGGCAACCATCCTCGGGATAGGCCGCAGGGGACGCGCCTGGTGGACGGGCAGGGAGCTGGCCCTCCTCGGGAGACTGTACCCCACAGCGTCACGCGGGGAGATCGCCGCCGCGCTGCCGCGCCACAAGTGGACGGCCATAAGAGCCGCGGCGGGCAGGATTGATGTGGCGAAGTTCCGCACGAACTATTGGACGGACGGGGAGGAGGCAGTCCTGCGCTCCCTGTGGCCGCGCGCGCCGCAGAGGAATATCCTCGCCGCCCTCCCGGGACGCAGCTGGTATTCCGCGAGGTACAAGGCCCGGGCACTGGGACTGCGCAGGGAGCGGGGCATTATATGAATCGCGGGTGTCAAGATAATGGCGAACATGAGCGGCAGTAGGCGGAGGAGTGACTGGCTCGAGTGGCTGAGGGAAACGATGCTGAACCGCCCCCGGAACAACCGCTACTTGGATTCCGACAGGGGCATCCAAATCGGGAAGCTGTGCATCGACTTCGAGAGGGGCAACCACAGCTGGAGGAGAAGCGACCCGGAAGTGTTCTTGATAGACATCCAGCTGTTCGTGAAATACAAGCTCTCCGACGAAGATGTGCTGTTCGTAATGAAGATGCAGGCCGGCATCGGGAACTACAAGGAACACGCCCCGGAAAGGAACGCCTACGCCGAGTTCATGAGGGGGCTCGGTAAGCTGAGGAAGTTGAACTCGGGAAAGGAGGAGTGATGGACAGGGGCATACAGCTCGAACTGCGGATGGACTACGGCGTGACGCGCGAAATGGCCTGCATCATGTGCCACCTTAGTAGCGAATGCCCCCGCTGTTGCGAGAAGTGCCGGGCGGAGGGCAGGAACGGGACGTGCCACGGGCAGGTCTGCTCCCAGCCGACAAGGGACACGGAGGGGAAGAGGTGGGAGGCGTGGATGCATTTCGTGCGCGTCCACCGCCCCGACCTGCGCCGGTTCGTGCCGGAGAAGTACCTGAAAGGGATTGGGACAAAAGACAGACATTAAAAAACAAGGACATGGAAGACAAGGATTTCGGAGAACTGGCAAGGAGATGCCACGAGAACGCCGTGAAGCACGGCTTCTGGGAAGACAACCCAAGCGATGAACATTGTCTGATGCTTGTGATAACCGAAGTTGCCGAAATGGTGGAAGCGGATAGGAAAGGGAAATACGCCCCGAAAGAGGACATGATGAAAGACGGCTTCGACAAGAATGTTTTTGAGAAATACTACAAGGACACCGTGGAGGACGAAATGACGGACATCGCCATACGCCTTTTAGACTTTGTCGGGAAACACGGTTATTCCATCCGTGTAAATTCAAGAATTGAATTGATAAGGCGATGTTTCGTTCTTCGGACAATACCTGAAAACGCTTTTGTGTTGTGCGTTTACCTGTGCGGGTCTTATCTTCCGCAAGAATTAAGCATTGAAGCGAACTTGGCATATTTGTACGTGTGGGCGGAATCGCTCGGCATAGACCTGAAACGGCACATAGCGATGAAGATGAAGTACAACGAAAGCCGCCCCGCGAGGAACGGCAAGGCCTACTGAAAGGGTCTAAAAATCGGGGAGACAGTTTATGAACGAGATACCAAAGCCAGTCCTTAAGGCGGTTTTGGCCGTCGCGCTGATACACATATCGATCAGGGGGCTGACAGGCATCGCCGCATCGATGCGCGACCTGGCAGATGAAAGCGGCATCCGCGCGGTCGTCCTGCACTGCGTGATGAACGCCGTCGCAGTCGTATTGTTCACGATAGCTTACTATCGTTCGGGGGGAATGACATGAGCGGACGCGGACTTGGAGGGGAAGAAGGGCGTGCGGCAGGGCCTCATGGAGGGCTCGGCTGCCTTATGCGCAAGCACCGTGTGGAAAGGTAGGAGGCGCGTGAACCTGTCGCTGGATCCCGCAAGCTACGACCGCCTGTGCAGGATACAGCGGGAATACGGCTTCAAGAACCCCTGCGAGATGCTGGCCGCGATGGCGCGCATACTGATAGGCCGCCTGGACCCGGAGGGCGGGAGGACGCCCGACCTGCCGGAGGACGACTGGCGGTACATCGACGGCATGTTCGCCGAGCTGGGCGACGCCGAGAAGCGGGACGGCGCGGTACCGGCAAGGCGGAAGTCACGGCATATTGGATAGGGACAACACGGCATGGCGAAGGACAAGGACTACAACAGGCTGATACACACGTCCAGGTGGCTGCGCCTGCGGCGCGACACGCTGACGCGCCAACCGCTGTGCCAGAGGTGCGAGGCGGAGGGCAGGCTGACACCGTCCGCGGAGGTGCACCACGTGCGGCCCGTGGAGGAGGCCCTGACCCTTGCCGACAAGGCGCGGCTCATGTACGACCCGCGCAACCTGCGGGCGCTGTGCCACGACTGCCACGTGAGGACGCACGCGGAGGCGGGCAGGTGCGGCAGGGAGGCGGCGAAGAGGCGCAACGCCGAACGGGCGCGGCAGGTGTCGGAGAGGTTCTTCGGCGGGGAGTGAGGAAGAGGCCGGGGGCCTTTTTTCAAGAGGGGGCGCCCCCGTTAAACCTCGCCGCCACCCTCGTTTTTGCGCGCGGGATTTTTCGGGATTGCGGAACTTCGGGGGAATTTGGCACGAAATTACACGAAACGGCGATGAAAACTGTGGAAGAGTACAAGTCGGATGTGATAAAGGCGCTGAAGGCGCAGAAGACCTACTGCAAGGGGCTGGAAATGCAGGCCCTCTCGCTCGCGAGCGCGATGCGCAACCTGGAACTCGCGAACCGCCAGATAGACGGGCTGGAGGAGACCACCGTGCTGGAGAAGACCCGGTACGGCGAGAAGCTGGCGCCGCACCCGGCATTCAAGGTCGCCAAGGAGGCGCAGGAGATGGTGACGCGGCAGATGAAGGCGCTGGGGCTGACCGCCGCGGACATGGCGGGAGACGCGGAAGACGACCCGCTGGTAGGCCTGACCAGGAAGCTGGCCAGGAAGCGCGGGCGGCCGGAGATAATCAGGCCTGAGGGCGGCGGATGACGGAGGAGGAGAGGGACAGGCTCCGGCGGGCCAAGCGGGAAGTGACGGCGCGGCTGGCGGCCTCCGACATAGGCCGCTACCGGCTGTCCGAGGTGGACGGCAGGCTGGACGCGTACGTGCGCGAGGTGGCCGGGAACCCGGACGGGCACAACCTGTACGAGCAGCTTGCCGCGTCCCGCTTCCTCGGCCTGTGCGGGAGGTACGGGATAAACGCCACGGAGGTGTGGCAGTTCTGCGACTTCTACGAGAGCCTGTACTTCCCCGGCAGTGAGGGCCGGCGGCGCTACAGGCTGACCCCGGTGCAGTACTTCCAGTTCGCCAGCATCTTCGCGTTCTGGCAGGGAGGCAGGCGCGTGGTGCGCGAGGCGGTGCTGTACGTGCCGCGGAAGTTCGGCAAGACCTCCGGCACGGCGTCCCTGGCCGCCTACGACCTGCTGTACGGGGACAACAACGCGGAAAGCTACACGGGCGCGAACAGCAACGACCAGGCGAAGAAATGCTTCGACGTGATACGCGGCTACATGCGCGGGCTGGACCCCAGGGGGCGCCGGTACGTCATCAACGAGCAGACGATCAAGAGCCGCAGGAGGGACCGCGAGGCGTTCGCCCAGTGCCTCACCGCCAACGCGCGGACGAAGGACGGCCTGAACGCCAGCACGGTCATCATGGACGAGTTCAGCCAGGCCCGCAGCGGCGAGCTCCTGACGGTGCTGACCACGTCCATGGGGGCGCGCGAGAACCCGCTGACGGTAATCATCACCACCGCGTCCGACGTGTTCGACGGCCCGTTTTACGGGATGCTGCGGGGCTGCAAGTCGGTGCTGCTGGGGGAGCACGAGGACGACAGCCTGTTCGCGCACCTTTTCGAGCCGGACGTGGACGACCCGGAAGACGAGGAAAGCACGTGGCGGAAGGTGCACCCGCACCTGGGCGTCACGGTCAGCCCGGAGTTCTACCGGGGAGAGTACAGGAAAGCGCTACGCGACGGCGGCGAGGCCATGCTGGCCTTCCGCACCAAGCTGCTGAACACCTACGCGGAGGACGGGCGGCGGAGCTGGATAAGCGGCACGCTGGCGCGCCGCATCAGCCGCCCGATGAGCGTCGACGGCATCGGGGGACGGCCGGACGCCATGGTGGCGATAGACCTGAGCGAGAGCGACGACTTCAGCGCGGTGACCGCGGGCGTGTACGACGCGGCGCGTAAGTCCTTCCACTTCCACACCGCCTACTTCTTCCCGTCCGGGGCTTTGTCCGGGCACCCGAACGAGGGGCTGTACAGGGCGTGGGCGGAGAAGGGCTTCCTGACGCTGACGGACGGCGACGTCATAGACTACCGCCGCATAGTGGACTACGTGCTGTACCTCAACAGGCACGTCCGGATACTGGGCATAGGCTACGACCCGTGGAAGAGCCAGGAGGTGGTCAACATGCTGGCGGCGTCCGGGGCAGGGGGCGTGATAAGGGGCGTGCGGCAGACCTACGGCACGTTCACCGCGCCGGTGGAGAGCTTCGAGCACGGGGCGAAGACGGGGCACGTCTTCATAAACGACAACCCGATAAACGCCTACTGCTTCGGCAACGCGGTGCTGGACTTCGACAGGCTGGAGAACTGCAAGCCCGTGAAGAGGAGCGCCGCGCAGAAGATAGACGGCGTGATCACGATGCTGATGTGCATGCGGCTGTTCATCGACTACGTCCGCTGAGGATTCTATGATATCCATAAAGACTATAGGTTTTTGGGCGGCTCTTGCAAGTTGTTTGATATCAAGTAGCTACAGCGGAAAATAAAATGTTAATTCTCCAAAAGCTACCCTCCGCGCGGGAACTGGTACCCGGAACGCGGTTCCGCGCGCAATGTAGGAGGGCATGGTTTCGCGATGGGAATTATCAGGCGCATTAGGGGACTTTTCAGGCGCGGCGTGGCCGCGGGGACGGGCGCAAGCGCGGGAAGCGCGCCGCGCGCCGGCGGCCACTTCCTGCTCCCGCCCTCCGGCGCTCTCAACGTGGCCGCCGTGTACCGCTGCGTCAACCTCCTTGCCGACAGCGTGGCCGGCCTGCCCGTGCAGTACATGCGCAGGAAGGGCGGCATATTCGTGGAGGACAGGAGCGACCGCCTGCACTACCTCCTGAACGTGCAGCCGTGCGAATGGCTCTCGGCGGTGGACTTCTGGCAGATGCTGGTGCGGCACGTCCTCCTGCGGGGGAACGCCTATGTCGTGCCCGTGTACGATTACGCGGCCATGTCCGTGTCGCGGCTCGTGCCGGTGGACCCTTCCGCCGTGGCGCACGACACTGTCGCCGACACCTACGCGGTCTGCGACTTCAGCGCGGGAGTCAGCGGCACTTACGGCGAGGGGGAGATCCTGCACTTCAAGAACTACAGCGCGGACGGGAAGACGGGGGTGTCGACCCTGAGCTACGCGCGCACCGCGCTGGACATAAGCAGCACGGGCGACAGGGAGACGTTGAACCGCTTCGCCAACGGCGGCGACGTGCGCGGCATAGTGAGCAACGACACGGGCGTGCGCGGGTTCGGGGAATACCAGGACGCGGAGCTCCGAAGGGCTGCCGCCGACCTGGACAGCCGCTTCAGGAACGGGGAGCGCATAGTGTCGCTCCCGG
>CAYXQT010000066.1:0-10744 GCA_964466445.1 uncultured Paraprevotella sp.
TCATACTTTATCCGTGGTATTGGAAATGATGATGTAACAATCAAACCACAGAAACCCCGATAAAACCAAGCGCATCTATTGCGCCGCACGCCCATGACTGTCAACCTAAGAAGCCCTGACGTTTCAATGTCTCCAACATTCCCCGGCTCATAGCTTCGTTGTCCTTGCGAGTGTAACGGATATCCGTGAAAATCTGAGCCAGTGTTTCCTTGCGGTTGATATCCACAAAATGTCTGTTTTCAGGTAATTGTTCTTTCAGTCCGTAATATTTGTCAATAGCCTCCGATGTATAATCATGATAGGTCTCTTCATGTGTCACAGCCTCCAAGGGCAGACGGTCGGTCTGTACGGGACGTTCGTCAGGCCATCCGACAGTCAGCGTCGCCACCGGTATCACCAGACGGGGCAGTTGCAAGATGTCGATAATCCGGGACGGCATGTATAATGTCGTGCCCAAATAACAAACCCCCAACCCTTCCGCCTCGGCCAAATTACAAAACGTCTGCGTAAATAACAGTGCGTCCGTGGCTGCGTTCAAGAATGAAAGAAAATTGTCATATCCCGGCTGTGCCTTGCGTTGCTCCGCCCATTTGACAGTACGGTTGAAATCCGCGCATACCGTCAAGACCACAGGAGCCTGCGTCACCATGGGCTGGTTGAAATGCGCTGGTGCCAAACGCTTTTTCATCTCTTCGCTACGTGTCACCACCACGCTGTAAAGTTGCAAGTTCCCCATAGTCTGCGTCCTTTCCGACACTTCCAGAAGTCTTCGCAGCAACGCTTCGTCCACCGGCTTCCGGGCATATTCCCTGATACTCCTACGGTTCTTTACTGTTTCCATGACCCACTCGTTTTTTATTCACGCGAAGATACACAAAATGATTCATATTGGATTAGGTTTCAAAATCTTTTATTTCACGAGATTTTCATTTTCGGATAACTTTCCCGATTCGTACAGATTACAAAAAACACTTGTAATCAAACGAATAACGCGTAGGAATGGAGAACTTTGCGCCAGAAGGCAAGATTTTAAGTTTTCCCTTTGGCTATATCAGAAAACATATGTAGTTTTGCAAATCCTTTCCGGATTGGCCGCTATTGCTTCCGCAGAATGCCGATAACGGGGTCTTAAGGTAAAACCATTAAATCCGAATAGTCGTGAAAGAGAAGACTTACAGTTATGACAAAGCCTTTGAGGCAACCCTTCGATACTTCGACGGGGACGAGCTGGCCGCAAGGGTGTGGGTGAACAAGTACTCCATGAAAGACTCATACGGGCACATCTACGAGGTGTCGCCCGAAGACATGCATTGGCGCATCGCCAGAGAAGTCGCCCGTATAGAAAACAAGTACGAGAATCCGCTCAAGGTGGAGGAAATATTCGGACTTCTCGACCACTTCAAATACATCATCCCAGCGGGCAGCCCCATGACCGGCATCGGCAACAACTACCAGATAGCGTCTCTCTCCAACTGCTTTGTCGTCGGTCTGGACGGGCAAGCCGACTCATACGGCGGCATCATACACATCGACGAGGAACAAGTGCAACTCATGAAACGGCGCGGCGGTGTAGGTCATGACTTGTCGCACATCCGCCCGAAAGGCTCGCCAGTGAAAAACTCGGCCCTTACTTCCACCGGCCTCGTCCCCTTCATGGAGCGTTACAGCAACTCGACCCGGGAAGTGGCACAGGATGGGCGGCGTGGCGCACTGATGCTCACCGTCAGCATCAAGCACCCCGACGCGGAATCTTTCATCGACGCCAAGATGACCGAGGGCAAAGTGACGGGGGCAAACGTGTCCGTCAAGATTGACGATGAATTCATGAACGCCGCCATCGAAAACAGACCTTACACGCAACAATACCCCATCGACAGCCCGTCTCCGTTGATGGTCAAGGATATCGATGCACAAGGCTTGTGGAAGAAAATTGTGCACAACGCGTGGAAAAGCGCGGAACCCGGCGTGCTGTTCTGGGACACCATCCTGCGCGAGTCCGTGCCCGACTGCTACGCCGACCTCGGTTTCCGCACCATGGGTACGAATCCCTGCGGCGAAATTCCGCTCTGCCCGTATGACAGTTGCCGCCTTCTGGCCATCAACCTTTATGCCTACGTGGTCAACCCGTTCACTCTGGAAGCCCATTTCGATTTCGACTTGTTCAAGAAGCACGTGCAACTCGCCCAGCGTCTGATGGACGACATCATAGACCTGGAACTGGAGAAAATCGTAATGATTCTAAAAAAGATAGACGAAGACCCGGAATCGGAAGAGGTGAAAGGCACAGAACGCCATCTGTGGGAGAAGATATACAAGAAAAGCGGACAGGGACGGCGCACGGGTGTCGGCATCACGGCGGAAGGAGATATGCTGGCCGCACTCGGTCTCCGCTATGGCACGCAAGAGG
Organism: uncultured Paraprevotella sp.; assembly: GCA_964466445.1. GTDB lineage: Bacteria > Bacteroidota > Bacteroidia > Bacteroidales > Bacteroidaceae > Paraprevotella. The sequence goes on from CAYXQT010000066.1 coordinate 2,408, forward strand.
CCACTGACTTCGCTGTGGAAGTGCACAAGACCGTGGCTCTTCAGGCTTATCGTTCGTCGGTGCAGATGGCAAAGGAACGCGGCGCGTTCAAGGTCTACGACGCGGAACGCGAGAAAAATAACCCGTTCATCGGGCGTTTGCGCGAGGCAGACCCGGAACTGTATGAAAACATGGTAAAATACGGACGCCGCAACATCGCCTGCCTTACCATCGCCCCGACGGGGACGACCAGCCTCATGACGCAGACTACGTCCGGCATTGAGCCCGTGTTCCTGCCTGTATACAAGCGTCGGCGCAAGGTCAACCCCAGCGACCCGGAGGTGCGTGTCGACTTCGTGGACGAGTCGGGCGACGCTTTCGAAGAATACACAGTCTTCCACCACCAATTCCTCACGTGGATGGAAGTCAACGGCTACGACACGCATAAACGATACACACAGGATGAAATCGACCGGATGGTGGCTCGTTCTCCTTATTATAAGGCCACGGCCAACGATGTCGACTGGCTCATGAAAGTCAAGATGCAAGGTGCCATACAGAAATGGGTAGACCACAGCATCAGCGTGACCGTCAACCTGCCCAGCAACGTGGACGAAGAACTGGTCAACCGACTCTACGTAGAGGCCTGGCGTTCCGGATGCAAGGGTTGCACCATCTACCGCGAGGGGTCGCGTTCGGGAGTGATGATTTCCGTGAAAGGCGAGAAGAAGCAGACGAAACCGCCCTGCAAGCAACCTGAAGTGACGGAGAAACGCCCGCAAGTGCTGGATTGCGACGTGGTACGTTTCCAGAACAACAAGGAAAAATGGGTGGCTTTCGTTGGTCTGTTGGACGGCTACCCCTACGAAATCTTCACGGGAATTCAGGACGACGACGAGGGCATCGTACTTCCGAAGAGCGTCATGAAAGGGCGCATCATCAAGAACACGGACGAGAATGGCAACAAACGCTACGATTTCCAGTTTGAGAACAAGAAAGGTTACAAGACTACCGTGGAAGGTCTCTCCGAGAAGTTCAACAAGGAATATTGGAACTACGCCAAGCTGATTTCCGGTGTGTTGCGCTACCGTATGCCGCTTGAACACGTCATCAAGCTCGTCAGCTCGCTCCAACTCGAAAGCGAGAGCATCAACACATGGAAGAATGGCGTGGAACGCGCCCTGAAAAAATACATCACGGACGGCACGGAGGCCAAGGGCTTGAAATGCCCGAACTGCGGACACGAAGCCTTGGTATATCAGGAGGGTTGCCTCATCTGCAAGCACTGCGGTGCCTCTAGATGCGGGTAGTCAAGTGCTTATGCAAATCAAGAGAAGCCGCATCCTGATGCCTCAGGTGCGTTTCTACGCCTATCACGGGGTGAACCCGCAAGAACGGCTGACGGGCGCGTATTTCCGCGTCGGGGTAGAAATCGACACGGATTTCGGTGAAGCCATGCGAACAGACCGGATAGAGGACACCGTGAGCTACGCCGACCTATACGAGAGCGTCAAGGCGGAGATGAATGTTCCTTCAAAGTTACTGGAACATGTGGCGGGAAGGATTCTTCGAAGGCTCTTCGATGAATTCCCCTCCATCAGCCGCATCCGCCTGACCCTGACCAAGGAAAGCCCGCCCATGGAAGCCGAATGCCGCGAAGCCGGAGTGGAAATCGAAGTGGAAAGATAAGATTCTCGTGGGTGACAGCTGTTTTTCCGACAGGGGGGATGACGAGACAGAAAAAGACATAAGGACAAATGTTCACACTTCCGACCTGCGGGATGCGTGGCTATCCGAAAGGGACGGAGGGCTACGCCCACGGATACGAATGCGTATATGGAAAATGATTACTAAAAGTTTTACCTAATATGCGTGATTTGCTGTATTTGTGCTCTCATAAAAAAAGGGATATATCACCATGAAGTGGACGGGTTTTCAGAGGAACTACCCCGACGAGGAGAGTTGCAAGGCGACGTGGAAGCAATACAGGGACAGGGTCGGTGACACCTGCCCGCATTGTGTGGCTGTAAAGAACACTATTGGAAAGCGGACAAGGAACGCCACGAATGCAAGAAGTGCGGCTACGGGCAGAGCCTGAAGTCCAACACCGTGATGCAGGGTTTCCGGTTGCCTTTCTGCTACTGGTTCATGTCAACACAAATGCTCACCTCCACCAAGAAAGGCATCTCCGCCAAGGAACTTCGGCGGCAACTCGGACGCAAGGACTGCAATCCCGCATGGACGATGTTTCATAAGCTGCGTGATGTCACGGGCAAACGGGATTCGCAGTATGAACTGGACGGCACAATCGGGCTTGATGAGGGCTTCTTCGCCACGGAGATTCCCGAAGAGGAGAAGGACAAGCCTCTCAAACAAGGACGGGGCGGCCAAAGAAAGACACCGGTGATGGCCATGGAGAAAAACATCCGGGGCAGTTTTTGACCCGATAGAGGGCTGATTCCGTAATATGTCTCGCCGCCGTTTTTTGAATGTCGGCGAACAAGGGAGTCTGGATGTTGCGGGGCTTGCCAACGTCGGTAGAGGGCTGTCTACTCATAAGCTCTTTCCCGCGACAATCCCACCTTTGTATTTTAGAAAAATATCGTAGTGATTAAATCTGTTGAAATTGTTTTCAAGAATAAGATTATGTACTCCTCCGCCTTTGTCAAATGTCAAGTCATAATCACCGGATTCGATTTCGAAGTTATTCTCGTCAACCGCTTTCAAAGTCACCGTCATCTCGCTATCTTCTGCCGCATAATAATCGAATGAAAACGTCGTGCCACTAACGTTGCAACTTGTTATAATAAACGGCTGATGTTCACAAAACTTCCCAATCTGTATTTCCAGTTGCTGGCGTTTCGCCTGTTCATGGTTGTAGATAAGTTGCAGGGAATCCTTCGACACCTCAAGGGAAGATATCTTATTGTCCTTGTTTTCTATTTCCTTCTTCATGGATTTTATTGTATCAGTGGCGTTATCCAGTCGATTCTGCGTGACGGCAAGATTTTCATTCAGGAAATATATTCCCACAGCGCAACCCAATATCACCAAGGCCAGCAAGAACACGTTGGTTATTTGCTTCTTCTGCCGTCTGGTTTTTTGCAACTCCGTTTTCAGGCTTGATATTTCTTTTTCAAGATTTGCCTTCTCCCCGGAAACCCGCGCAAGGACACTCCTGTACCCGTCGAGTTCAGCCGTATTAAACTCCTTTGACTTGTAAATGCAAGTATAACCGTTCTGGTAACTTGATCTGATGATTTCTGCTTTGTCGTCGGACACGGAGAAGTCTTTTACGGAATCTTTCGACAAGCCGTAGCTTACGGCGGGCAGTACTTTAGCATGACTTCCCAGATGGTTGAACCCGGCCCGCAGCATTCCCGCGGCAAGTTCTATTTCGTCTTTGTGGCGGTGGAGTTTCTCGACATCCGTCACAATCTCTCCCCGTTCGTTGAAATGAATGAGCCATCCCTTCCTAATCCAGTTCGATATGCTGTTCTCGTACAAGGAGAACAGCCCGTCAATTTGTGTCAGGTACAACCCGTTCAAGACGACACAAAGCCCGATGTACCCGTTCCCGTCCAACTTCCGGATGTAGCCGTAATACATCAGGTCGGCGTCCCGGTGGATGACGACCTGTGTCGTGGCCTTCGCGTTTTCATGGAATTTTTTGAATATGCCGGACGTATGGTCGTCGGGATATTGGCTATAGCCATCGCTGAATTCCCCGAAAAAGTACACGGCGGCGTTCATCTATTCTTGCTTCAGCTTGAAGTTTATGGTTTTGTTCTTGTTGTCGATGGAATAGGAGGCAGCCCTGTCCAGCACTTCGTTCCCCAGCAGGAGCGGCGCGCTGACGCTTTCGGAAACAGAGGCTTCCACGTCGTGGCATTCGATTTGTCCGCCGATGACCACTTCCTTCAGGTTGACGACCATGTTTTCGACGATGCGACCGTCCGCTATTTGCGATTTCGACGTGCCTATGATGTCTTCCGCGTTCAGGCGGCCCTTTTGGTATAGATAGTTCGCTTCGGCGACGGAAATCAGCGTGCCGGAACAGCCCGTGTCAAATATCATTTTGAATTCAAGTCCGTTGACCGTCACGTCCACGTACTTCACGCCCCCTTTTTCCTCAAAAGGCACGGATACGGCGGAAGCGTCGGAAATATCCTCGGAGTCGGAACTAACCTCGTCTTCGCTATCGTAAAACGCCAGGCTCTTCTCTTCGCCACCTTTGCCGCCGCACGACATCAGGAGAACCGATGCCATGATTATTATCCGATGTCCGGCTTCCATATGTTTATTTTTCTTTAAATTCAATCTCCCTGGAAGCAATCGGTATGCCGCCAACTTCATATATTATCTCGTATTTACCCGGTTGCTTTGCTTCGATTTGATTTTCCGATATTACAAGGCTGTCTTTGCTTGTCCACTCTCCTCCAATAATATTTTTTGTTATTATATTTAGAGGGTATTTTCTTTTAGTAGTCGGCGGGTTGTGTCTGGAGATACCCTCCACGTCTATAGACAACAGTTGGTGTTTCTTGAAAAATTCCTCTATGATTTCGTTCGGATTGGATTCTTTAACATCCTCTTTGTGGTCTTCCGGAAATTCGGATGTTTCTTCCTCCGTAGTAGGGCTGTATTCCTGTCTTCCAGTAAAGCCGTTAATCTTTTGAGAAGCTACTACGTATAAAATTGCGATTAATAAAATGAAATTCACCCACGGTTTTAACGTATGGATTCCCTCCTTTATAGCCTTTATAGCTTTTTCCCACGAAGTGTCTTTTTGATAAGGCGCATACTTGTCTGAATCGTTACTTGTTTTTTCCGGTTCAACCGGTTTTGTCTTGCCGTTCCGTCCCTGTGGACCGTGAGGGGTTCCTTTTCCCCTTTCGAAAGAGCCCTCATCCAAATGTTGGGTGGAGATGTTCAAGATCTTATTACATTGGGTGTTGAATTCCTTTCTTGCGTTTTCTATGGAAGAAAGCTTGTTTTCTAATTCTTGGTATTTGTCCCGCTCTTTTTCCCTTTCTTGCTTCAACTTACTAATCTCCCGTTCATTTTCCGTTTTTTCGTTTTCAATGCGTGCCTCATAACCATTCCTGATGTCGCTCTCTTTCCGGCTTGCTTCTTTTTCCATATCGTCTATCTTTCCACGTAAATCTAGAACTTCCTTACTGGGAAATTCAGGTGAAACCGATATGCTCCCTTTCTCGCGTACAAGTTCTTTGATACGTTCGTTTCCACCGTCAGATAAATTCATTTTCAATCCACTCCAACTTGAAGTATTAAAACCTTCCAGCGGGATGAAATCGGTTTTTCTTGTCCACGGTATCAGGCATTTTTGTATTTGTTTTCCAAGGTTGTTAAGAAAGTCATCTTTCAGACTAAATTTATCAATTGAGTATTTTACTCCACCGCCTGTGTTTGTCAGTATGTTACCAATTATTAAACCGTTGTATGCGTCATCCAAAAATTCGTATAAGAATCGGATATTTCTGTAATAATGATCCAAACGAACGGTCAAAGCAAAATAACTGCCCGTTCTGCCCTCGTTATCAAGTATATTTGTGCGGATATACGTGTAATAGCAATATGTTCTTTCTCCTGACTTTCTTACGTTGACTTCCAAGATGACAGGAACGGAAACTCCAGCCTTTCCAGAATAAAATGATTCTATGTATTTTTTATCGTTTTCGGGGACTTTCCAATAACCCTTTCCATTCGGTATGCCGTGGGCATATAATTCGATATCCATGACGTTCAACCTCTTATTTTGTGCGTTATGACTTTCCACAATTTGGCACAGTATACGGAAGGACCCTCCTGATATGTACTCTTCCCGTCCATGTCTTTCCCGTAGGTACCTGTCGAGAACGGGACGAAATCAAAATTGTATGGTTTGAAAAATTTCGTAATTGGGTGGTCATTTTCGAACGGAACGAAGACCCCCGGGAAAAGGTCCTGCACATCTTTTATGGCCTGATGCTCGTGTACCTTTCCTATGTGTATTACAAGACTTGTAAGGTCTATCTTGTTATAGAGAAAGATTACGCTGTCCCTTGGTCTTATGTTTAGTTTCAGACGTCTTATCTGTGCGACGTAATGCCTCCTGTCTTCAAGATCTTTCCAATCAGGTTCAAGCATAATTATCCATATTTTTCTGATTTCGCTGTTAATTATGGTATTCACATAATTCGGGAATATGGTTCTTGGTTCTTGCGGATTGAAATAGTGTTCACCCGGTGCTTCAAGAATCTGGCAGAGGCGTCGGCCGTCTTTCAATACTTGTGCCAACATGAAACTGATGAGATTTGTGGAGCTTGCGGCATAAACACTATCCATGGTCTCGTCGAAATGTTCGCATATATCCTTGTAGTACGTGTCCGCTGTCGGGCGGAAATTACGGTCAGGTTGGACTGTGTATCCTTCGCTTCTGAGGAAACGCGTCATTCGCACCAGTGTCATCGTCTTCCCGCATGCAGGCGGGCCGAACAAAATCACCAACGGGGCTTTTTTGTCGGTAATGTATACACTAATCTGCTCTGGGTCGTTCGACTCCGCTTGGGTTAATCCGCGTATGTTGGCACTTACAGTTCCCGTCCCTTTCGGAACCGAATTCCCTGCGGGTTTCGGTGGGGTTGAATTGAGATCGCCATTCCCATGTTCATTGTTCCCTCCCGTACTCAAAGTGGGTTCGTCCTTTTCTTCAGCTTCCAATGTTGGGTCTTCCCCAGGTTTAAATTCTGCCATAAATTTGTGTGTTTTTTTAAGTTTCCAACCAAGTCATTCCTCGCTCTTCCTGAAGGCGATGTCGAAGAAGATGAAGGCGGCGACGTCGACCAGGACGGACAGGATAATCCAGAAGATGAATCCGCGCCCCGCGAAATCGCCCTTGAAGTAATCTTCCCAGACGTCGAACACGCTCAGCATGCGGCTTACCTTGGTCACGGCGTTGGGGGAGGTGTACGCGGCCTTGTCCGCCGCGCCGTTGAAATTCACGAACTCCTTGTACGTCCGTATCGTGGTGTAGCCGGCGTTCAGCTTGTCGCAGACCACGTTGATGTCTTCCGCGTCGTTGAGGTCAATCTTGCCTTCGGAGATGTATTTCTGTGTGAGGTCGAGGTTCTTGTAGTCCTTGTCCGCCTGTCTCCGGTGAAGGTCGCTCTTCGGGGTCAGCTGTGCGGCGATGTTTTCCTTTCTGGATTCCATCATGAGGTATATCTTTTCCCTGTATGCCGTACACAGTTTATTCAGGTCTTCGACTGATTTGTGCCGGTACGTCAGCGGCTCGATTTTCGGCACTCCGAGTATATCCGCCAACTGGCCCAGTATCTCCTTTGACTTCGGGCCGAACCCTGGAGCCGTCTCGACCTTAATCTCGGCCTCCAAATCTTTGAGCTTGATTTTGACTTCGTTTTCGAGTTCATGCTGCTTTTCCCGTATCTCGTTTTCCGGCTTCGTGTTGTCGCGTATCTGCGCCAGATAGGCTTTCGTCGTGCCGATGTCGCTGCCGACCTTCTGGCTTATCGCGTTGCGGTAGAAGAACGTATGCGTGTTGGTGGGCATGCTGCACGGCAACCAGAACAGGAGTACGATGACCACGCCCCCGACAAGGCACGCCCCGCGCTTCTCCATGTAGATTCTCTGGTTCAGGCTGTCCGCGATCATTTTCGTCCCCCAGGAGGCGATGAAGAAGAAGCTGACGGTCACGGCCCAGCACATCGCCGACGGCCAGGAGGGGAGCAGGAGGTGCAGCGACTCCGCCGTGGCCCAGCAGCTGACGGCGGCGAGGAGAAGAAAAGCCACGACGTAGGCGACTTTAAGATAACCGTTTTGATTCATAAAAGTTCTTTTGTTTCAAGGCGAGTCCTTTCGTTTTTTCGCTTCCGGAAGCAAGGCGGCAGGACTCGTTATCCGTCCGCTTCCGGCATTGACCTCGTCCCATGCGGGTGGCGGTTCGGCAAAAATCGAGCAAGCTCAGCTTTGCACTCATCTGGCACCGCATTTCGGCTTGCAAATATAATACTTTTGAATTTTACCCCCCCCCCGAATTAATATATTTTAACCAATTCCTATGTTGTTTCTCCGTTTCGTGGGCACGAAACACACCTTGTCGGGACGAATGAAGCCGGACAAGGAGAAAACGGAGGCGTTCCGTCGCGATTGAAATCTTCATTCCCCGCCTCTTGCGGGCGTTTTTTACGTGTTCGCCTCGAAATCAAAACGGACTTTCTGCTTTGTCGCTTTCCACAAAAGATGATTCGTCACGGGATGTCGACGAACCCCATACAAGACGGTTCGCCCCCGAACGGCATATCAGCCGTTCGGGGGCGAACTGCCTATGTCTCGGCA
>CAYXQT010000067.1:0-10667 GCA_964466445.1 uncultured Paraprevotella sp.
ATTGGCAAGTATTTGCAGAGAAGAGCCTGCACATCGTTTACCCTGAACTCAAGTTCGCCGCCCTCGTAGATAATCTCCATGTCAAGATTGGTGTCTTTCTTGCCTTTCTGAATCTTGAACTGGTTGCGTTGCCGTCCTACGACATTTCCTTCTCTCATCCTGAAAATATACGCGAAATCGCCCTGGATTATGAAAGCGCATAAGTTCATGTCGTCAACGTAGTCCAAGATGATACCGAATAGTTTCTCGCCCTCGAATTTCTCCACGGTCGCGGCGCACTTGATATCGAAACCCTTTGTGGGGTCCATCGGTATGAACGCGTGGGTCGCGACTTTGTCAACCATATCACGCCACGTGGTGTTGCCATCCGACTTGCTCTCAAGTCGCATCACGCCATCCGTGATGTATGCCTTTCCCTCCTTAACAAAAGTCTCAGTCCATTGCCATGAGTTGGAATCGAACGTCTCTTTCACCTGGCTGTACGCCGAAGCCGCAAAGGCAGCAACGAGCGTAAGAAGCATCATTAACCGCTTTTCCATAATCCATGATGTTTATTTTTCGCCTAAACGGGTCTGAAATTCGCTAACCAATGTCTCGAACTCCTTCATGATTCGGTTCGTCTCCATGTAAGCCTCTTCCCGGCTACGTCCTTGCATGGGTGCCACCTCCGAAGTCAGCTTTATCTGGAAAGTAAGGTCTCCCCCTATGTTGGATTCCTTGATGGTGACACGGCAACGGAGGGTCTTCCCGGCTTCCACATAGTTCTTGTACAACCACGGGGTCTGAATAAAGCCCGAAGCCATGTCGGATGTCATTATCTCGTCGAAGTAATTCAGGAGGACGCTGTGCGCCATCTTCCAGGCCTCCTCCGAGTTGCGCTTGCCCGTGACGGGGTCATCGGTGTAGAGAGACTTGTCGACCTTGACAGAGAAGAAGTTGTTGGCTACCGACGACTCTAACGTCTGTTTCAGCAACATGTCTTCCTTGAGCTTGATTTCTATGGTTTTGCGCTCGTCATTGCCATAGACACGGACGTTGAGAGGCTCATACCCCGAACAACTGCATTCGACGGAGACGAAGTCATCCTTCTTGATCTTGACGGTCGCGCTCCCTTCTCCGTAGTAAGAACCGTTCACTTTGATTGTCGCCTCCGACGGGACAACCACAATCTTGATATCCTTGGCGGATACCGTTCCGGCGCATAGGATTGCTCCACCTATCGCCAAAAACAAATGTTTCATGATTTGATATTCCTCCGTCCCACAGCCCTCGGGACATTTTAATGTGAAAAGCGTGGGCTGATTGCCGCGCCCTGCCGGAAGACGGAGGAGACCCGGCGACGCGGGAAGAGCGGCCCGCACCGGCGGCGTGAGGACGTTCCGCTTTCCTTGCACCTCCGGTAGCTTCCTTCGATTTCCGACATAAGCATAAGCAAACGCTTCTTTGTTCAGGCGGGTCCCGTAGATTCTTCTCTGTCGCCTCAAGACAAGCGGCGGAACCCTTTCTCCGCCTGCCCCGGACGTTTCGTTGCGCAAAGTTAGCGGTTTTGCAGTTACCCCCCATTTAACTTTGTTTAACCGAATAAATTTTCATTTTCCCGATGTGCGGACACGGTTCGCCCGCTCAGCCTACGATTTCCCTTGCATTTCATATCCTACCGCGAACGCTCGCCATCCTCCGCCATGGCCGAATCCGCCCTTATGAAACCCGTCTCCCGTCGCATGAGGCAAGAGAAAGGCGGCCTCCTCTCCGGAAAAAGAGGATATGCGCACGAATGTTTTTTAACGGATATTGTGCCGCTTTTTTTGTCCGCACGGCATGGAAACGGATTTTTTTATGTAAGTTTGCATACCAATATATATTGTAGTCCGCATTAAACGTGAGAGCAATGGAATTAAAAGTGCGCTTGGCGGTGATGAACTTCCTGGAATACGCCGTGTGGGGAGCCTACCTCACCTCCATGGGAAGCTACTTGGTGAAAATCGGGATGGCGGGAAACATCGGTTGGTTCTATTCAGTCCAGGGCATCGTGTCCTTGTTCATGCCCGCGCTGGTGGGCATCATCGCGGATCGTTGGATGCAAGGACAGAAAGCGTTGAGTCTTTGCCATTTCCTGGCGGGCGTTTTCATGCTCTGCGCCTCGTTCTACGGCTTCAGGGTCGGCGGGGAGGCATCGTTCGGCATCCTGTTCTCCCTTTATTCGCTGAGCGTGGCTTTCTTCATGCCCACCATAGCGTTGGCCAACGCCGTGGCATATTCCGCCTTGGAGGGTGCCGGTCTGGACACGGTGAAGGACTTCCCCCCGATACGCGTGTTCGGCACGGTGGGCTTCATCTGCTCCATGTGGGCGGTCGATTTGGGCGGGATGCAGGCGAACGCGGGGCAGTTCGCCTGTTCCGGCATACTGAGCATGTTGCTGGCGGCCTACGCGCTGACGCTTCCGGCGTGTCCCGTGAGCCGTGACACCGGCCACAAGAGTCTGGCGGAAGCCTTGGGGCTTCGCGCCTTCACGCTGTTCCGTCAGAAGCGCATGGCGTTGTTCTTCATCTTCTCCATGTGCTTAGGCATCTGCCTGCAAATCACCAACGGTTTTGCCAACCCTTTCATCACCTCTTTCGGGGACATCCCGGAATATGCGGACACGTTCGGCGTACAGCATGCCAACATCTTGATTTCCATCTCGCAGATTAGCGAGACATGTTGCATCTTGTTGATACCTTTCTTCCTGAGCCGCTTCGGCATCAAGCGCGTCATGCTCATCGCCATGCTGGCATGGGTGTTCCGCTTCGGCTTCTTCGCCTTGGGCAATCCGGGCGGGGGCGTGTGGCTGTTCGTGCTGTCGATGATAGTCTACGGAGTGGCTTTCGACTTCTTCAATGTCTCCGGCTCCCTGTTCGTCGACAAGGAGACCGACATCGGCATCCGCAGCAGTGCGCAGGGGCTTTTCATGATGATGACCAACGGCTTGGGCGCCACCATAGGAACGCTGTCGGCGCAGGCGGTCATCAACCGTTTCGTCTATGCCTTGCCCGCTACGGCTTCGGGACAGGAAAGGATTGCGGGATGGGACACGAGCTGGTACATATTCGCGGCCTACGCCTGCGCCGTGGCAGTCTTGTTCGCCATATTTTTCAAGTATAAACATGTAGTCAAAGGTTAATGCGGGAGATGAACGAGGCGGTAAGGGAACTGAAAGTGCTGACCGTGTCCAAATGCACGGAAGACGGTTCGGTATACATAGCCGTCCTGAAAGAAAAGAACGGTGAACGTATCTTGCCGATCCTGATAGGGAGAGGCGAGGCCTTCCTCTTGTTGATGAAGATGAACGGGAACAAGAAGAACGCTTTCCCGTCTTCCACGGCCGACATCATGCGGGCGGCTTTCATGCAATGCAACATGAGCATGGAAGAAGTGCGCATCGCCGCCGTGGAGGGAGGGGTAACCTTCTGCCACATCCTTTACCGGGAAGAAAACGCCTATCACATGATTCGTTACTGCAAGGCTTCCGATTGCCTGATCCTGGCCTATACGTTCAATTGCCCGATTACCATCGGAGAGGCGTTGCTGGAGCACCAGTACATGCGGGAAATAGGAGACGGGATGTATTCCATCCCGGTAAACTCGGTGAACATAGAGGCATTGAAGGAAGCGTTGAAAAGAGCCGTGGAAGAAGAGAACTACGAACTGGCCTCGCAATTGCGTGACGAAATAGAACGAAGAAAATGAAAGAAATCCATTTGTTTTATGTGCCGGACATCTCCGAAAACCGAGAGTTGCCGGCCGATGAGGCGGCACATTGCCTGCGGGTCTTGAGGCTGCAAGAGGGCGACGAGATAGTCCTGACCGACGGGAAAGGCATGTTTTACAAGGCCGAGATAACGCTGACCGACGGGAAGCGGTGCCGGTTCGAGGTGCGGGAGACCATCCCGCATCCCAAGGAGTGGAGCGGACACCTGCATCTGGCCGTGGTGCCGACCAAGCACATGAACAGGATAGAGTGGTTGGTGGAGAAAGCTACCGAAATCGGCTTCGACGAACTGACGTTCCTGAGTTGCCGCCATTCGAGACGCAAGGTAATCAACCCGTTGCGCATGGACAAAATCCTGATTTCGGCCATGAAGCAGAGCCACAAGGCCTTCAAGCCCTTGCTGAACGAGATGGAGACGTTCAGGCAATTCGTGACCCGTCCGTTCGACGGACAGAAGTTCATCGCGCACTGCTACGACGAGGCCGACGTGACCGGCACGGCAAAGGCTTCCGGAGGAAAGTCGCTGGACGGCGGGAAGCCTTTCCTGCCGGACGTGCTGGATGCCAAGAAGAATGCCTTGGTGTTGGTGGGGCCTGAGGGCGACTTCACTCTCGACGAGGTGCGTCTGGCGGAAGCCTTCGGTTTCCGTCCCGTCAGTCTGGGGCGAAGCCGCCTGCGCACGGAGACGGCGGCGTTGGTGGCCGTGCATCTGATGAACATCAAGCATTCCGTGAAGTCGTAAGAAGTAGAACGACAATCTATGGTAAAAAGATGAAAAAGAAATTACTATGGGGCGCAGGGGTCGTGCTGGCATGTGCCGGGTTGTACGCGGGATATAAGTTGTCAGGCGGAGAAGACTACTTGCAGGTACTGCCGGCGAACCCGAAAGCGTTGGCCGTCGTCGACTGGCAGCGGCTTTCGGACGAGGGCGGGATGACCGGGGAGGATTGGAAGGAACTGCTTCCCGACGAAGTGGATTTCGGCAGTTGCGGCATCGACCGGGGGAAGAAGTTTTATGCCTTCGTCTCGTCGGAAGAGACCTTGGGCTTCCTGATGCCCGTCAGCGACGAAGACGACCTGAAGCGCACGTTCGAGGAATTCGCGAAAGGAGGGAAATGCACCCCGGTGGAAGAGAGCCGGGGTTGTTGCTGGACGATACTGGACGATGTCTGGATGGTAGGTTTCGACCACCGGGCCTTGTTGGTGGCGGGACCCGCGACCGGCGCGGACAAGAACGCCTTGCGCTACGAGATGCAGACTTGCTTCAAGCAAGGCGAGGAGGAAAGCGGTAAGTCCTCGCCGCTCTTCAAGAAATTGGAACAGAAGGATGCCTCTTTCCGGCTGGTCTCGCGCTTGGACATGCTGCCGGCTTTCCGAGGCATGGACTTCCTGACGGACTTGCCGGAGGAAGCGAACCTGAGCGACATGGAAATCTGCGCCGACATAAATATTTCTTCCCGCGGGATTACCTTGGAGGCGGAAATCGAGTCCGAGAACCCGGATGTCGAACGGTATTTCGAGAAGATGGCGCAGTTTTCCAACCCCTTGGACGGCAGTTATGCCGACAACGTGCCGACGGATGCCCTGGCGTGGGCGTGCGTCAACGTGGACGGCACCTCTTTGCTCGAAAACCTGCGGAAGAACCCGACGGCACGGACGTTCCTCATCGGCCTGAACATGGCCGTGGACGCGGACATGATGTTGAAAAGTGTCAAAGGGGACGTGGCCGTCACTTTCAACGCCCCCGCGCTTCAAGGTTCTCCCGGATTCCTCTTGACGGCTCGCCTGACCGAAAAGGACTTCTTGAAGGAATCCGCCTATTGGAAAGAGAGCGCGGAGAGAAACGGCTTGAAATTCCGGGATTTCGGGAACAATCGCTTTTACATGGCAACTCCCGGCACGCAGGCTTATTTCGGCGTGGACGGGGAGACGTTCTACGTCACGCCGGACGAGGGAATGACGGGACTTGTGGACGCGCCGGAGACGAAGACGCTCTCGGAGTGGAAAGGCCGGATAAAGGACAGTCGCCTCTTCTTGTGGCTGAATTTGGAACAAGCCAAGCGTCATCCGCGGGCAGAAGCGTTGCTGAAGAAAGGTCGCGCGGGCGGCGAGAAGCTGGACTTGTTCGATGCCGTGGTGTTGCGGTTGTCCGATGCCCGTCATCTGACATTGGAGCTTCATACGCGCGAAAACCGGAACCTTCTGAGGGACTTGCTGAAATAATGGACAAAATAGAATTGAAGAACACGTTGCCGGAAGTGTTCGCCACACGCGACGACATCCAAAGCGAGATTTGGCACCGGGAGGTAACGTTCGAGCGCGGGCATTCGTACTTGGTGGTGGCGGAGAGCGGCACGGGGAAGTCGTCGCTTTGCAGTTATCTCATCGGTTACCGGAAAGACTATCAGGGCATCATCAGCTTCGACGGGAAGAACATCCGCAACTACAAGGTGAAAGATTGGGTGGACATACGGAAACGCTCGTTGAGCCTTATGTTTCAGGAGCTACGCCTGTTCCCCGAACTGACGGCCTACGAGAACGTGGCCATCAAGAACAACCTGACCGGCTTCAAGAAGAGAAGACAGATAGAGAGATGGTTCGACGCGCTCGGCATCGGCGACAAGCTGCACGCCCCGATAGGGCGGATGAGCTTCGGGCAACAACAGCGCGTGGCCGTGATACGGGCTTTGGTGCAACCGTTCGACTTCCTCTTGGCCGACGAACCGACAAGCCACTTGGACGAGGAGAACGGCAAGGCGATGGGTGAAATCATGATGGAAGAGGCTCGTGCGCAAGGAGCGGGCGTCATCGTGACGAGCGTCGGCAAGCATGTGGCGTTGGACTACGAAAAGACATTCAGGTTATGAGTTTGGTTTGGAAACTATTGCGCCGCCATGTCAGCGTACCTCAGTTCGCGGGCTTCTTCTTCGCCAATCTGCTGGGGATGCTTATCGTCTTGTTGAGCATACAGTTCTACCGCGACGTCCTGCCCGTGTTCACGCAAGGCGACAGCTTCATCAAGAAAGATTATCTGATTGTATCCAAGCGAATCGGCATGGCCGGCACCTTCAGCGGGCGGAGCAGCGCGTTTTCCGCGGCGGACATCGGGGAAATCAAGGCGCAGAAGTTCTGCAAGAGCGTGGGGACGTTCACTTCGAGCCGGTACAAGGTAAGCGCGGGCTTGGGAGTGGAAGGCATGGCTTACATGAGCACGGAGATGTTCTTCGAATCCGTGCCCGACCGCTTCATCGATGTGGATTTAGAGGACTGGCACTTCGAGCAGGGCGATGCCGTAGTGCCCATCATCTTGCCGCGCAACTATCTGGCAATATATAATTTCGGCTTTGCCCAAAGCCGTTCGCTACCCAAACTCTCGGAAGGGGTTGTCGGCATGCTGGACTTGAACGTGCGCCTGCGCGGAAACGGGCGCGACGACATGATGAAAGGGCGGGTCATCGGATTCAGCAACAGGCTGAATACCATACTCGTGCCCGAGAAATTCATGACGTGGAGCAACAGCCTGTACGCCCCGGACGCGGACACCGCCCCCACGCGGCTTGTCGTCGAGGTGAGCAATCCGGCCGACGATGCCATCGCGCGTTTCTTCCGGCAAAAGGGATATGAGACGGAAGAGGACAAGCTGGATGCCGGGAAGACCACTTATTTCCTGAAAATCGTGTCGGGCGTGGTGATGAGCGTGGGACTGCTCATCAGTGCCTTGTCGTTCTACATCCTCATGCTGAGCATTTACTTGCTGGTGCAGAAGAACACGACGAAGCTGGAAAACCTGCTGCTCGTCGGTTACAGCCCCCGGAGGGTCTGCCTGCCTTACCAAGTCCTGACGGTGGGGATGAACGTGCTGGTATTGTCGTTGACCGTAGTCCTGCTGACGTGGCTTCGCGGTTATTATATGGACATGATATTGTTGCTGTTCCCGGAAATGAAGGAGGCGGGCATAGGGTCGGCCTGTGTCGCGGGAGTGTTGCTCTTCTTGACGGTCAGCGTGCTGAACGTGTGTGCCATACGGCGCAAGGTGGCGGCCATCTGGAAGCATAAGGACTGAGAGGCGTGGAAGAGTTGTTGCGCTTGTACGGTGACTGCAAGGGCCGTGCGCCACATAGCGTGGAGCAACTGCCCGGAGCCGGAAGCAACCGCACGTATTACCGGATGCGGGACGACGGCGGGGCTTCGCTGATAGGTGTCGTGGGGACATCGCGCGAGGAGAACGAGGCTTTCATCTATCTGGCCGGACATTTCGGGCAGGGCGGATTGCCCGTGCCGTCCGTCGTGGCCGTCTCGCCGAGCCGCCGGTGCTACTTGCAGACCGATTTGGGCAGCCGGAGCCTGTTCGACGCACTGTCCGCCGGGCGCGGGAAAGGCGGATGCTACTCTGCTGAAGAGAAAGAGCTGTTGCGGCGGACGATAGCGGAACTGCCGCGCCTGCAATACGCGGGGGCGGAGGGGCTGGACTTCGGGCGTTGCTACCCGATGGCATCCATGGACGCTATGTCCGTTTCTTTCGACTTAAACTATTTCAAGTACTGCTTCTTGAAGACCACGGGATTGGATTTCAACGAGGTGAAGTTGGAAAAGGCGTTTTCGGCGATGGCCGGAGACTTGACGGAAGATGCGGACAGGCACGTGTTCCAGTACCGCGACTTCCAGGCGCGTAACGTCATGCTCGACAAGGAGGGGCGGCCTTTCTTCATCGATTTCCAAGGCGGGCGGCGCGGCCCGGCGGAGTACGACGTGGCGAGTTTCCTGTGGCAGGCTTCGGCGCATTATACTCCTGAATTGCGCCGCGAACTGACGACGGTGTATCTCAACGCGGCGCGACGGTACACGTGCATCGACGAGGAGCGTTTCCGCGAGCGCATGCGGCTGTTCGTCTTGTTCCGCACGTTGCAAGTGCTCGGGGCATACGGTTTCCGGGGTTACTTCGAGCGGAAGAGGCATTTCCTGGACAGCATCGTTCCGGCTGTCCGGAACCTGCGCGAATGGCTCGCGGAGGACAGTTGCCCTTATACCTATTTATATAAGGTGTTGAGACGGATGGCGGAATTGCCGGCTTTCCGGCCGGAGCATTCCGTACGGGAGGGGGAATGCCGGCGAGGAAGGAATGCGGGAGAGGTGAGCGAAACCGTTTCTTCCCGTGCAGACACCGGCTCAGATGCCGTTGCCGGACATGCCGGCCGCAGGAGGCTGGTGGTGCGCGTGTTCAGCTTTTCCTACAAGAAGAAAGGGATACCCGACGACGCGAGCGGAAACGGAGGCGGCTATGTGTTCGACTGCCGCGGCACGCACAATCCCGGACGGTATGAACGGTTCAAGGCTTTGACGGGCCTGGACGAACCCGTCATCCGTTTCTTGGAAGAGGACGGCGAAATCCTGACGTTCCTGGACAGCGTGTACAAGCTGGCGGACGCTCATGTGGAGTGTTACCTCCGCCGCGGCTTCACCGACCTGATGTTCGCTTTCGGATGCACGGGAGGCCGCCACCGCAGCGTGTATTCCGCGCAACGCCTGGCCGAGCACCTGCATGCCAAGTTCGGGATAGAGGTGCGGCTTTCCCACCGCGAGCAAGGCGTGGAACGTACATTTTCCCCGGAGGAAGCATAGCGGCGGCCATCTTCCGTGGCAGCTGCCGCGCGGAAGAACAAGGGGAATGTGTCTCGGAACGGGACATTCCCGAACATGCCGGAAAAAGACAAGGCGGGAACGCTTCGGCATTTCTGCAAGCCTTGCAGTATTTTTCCGGAATAAATATCTTTTTATACTTTTGCAGAAACTTAAAGCAATACTCGTACCGATGATGCCGGATATACGAACAGACATACTGCGGTTCAAGTCCTCCCTGCCGTTTTCCCCGGACAAAAGGCAGGTGATTTACGTGGAGGAACGCTATGATGCCCGGATTAACGAATTCCTGCAAGACAACTATGGCGAACTCCGCACGGCCTTTGGCGGTGCAGGATATGAATTGTGCTACTTTCCCGACTTGTCGCGCAAGTTGGGGGCGGAGGAGTTCGTGCGTTATTTTACGCCTTATCGGGGCAGCATGATATACCGGTCGCTTGACAGCACTTGCCTGATTCCGTTTTTGCAGAACGGATATGAGGCCAAGGCCGCCTTTATAGTGTACGACAAAGATGCGTCGGACGGCAGGAGCCACGCGTTCCGCGCCTTGAAACTCGACGGGCACGGACAAGAGTTGCACCCTTTGATGGAAGCCTTTGTCCGTTACCTGAGTGAATGGAAGGGAAAAAACGACTATGTCGTATATCGTTGTGCAACGGGTCTTATTCTCGGTGAGGACAAGGGGGACGATTATGCGGACGAGCATTTCCCGGAAGAAGTGACGAAGCTGATGGAAGACGTGCGCGACAAGGTGAACCGTCTCCGCCAATGCGGGGTGAACGAGATGGTACTCCGTTCGTTGCTGAACCCCCAGCTGAAGCTGAGTCGCATGCAAGTCGCCGCGAGGGGGCGAATCTTGTTGCCGGGCTACGGGAACATGGAAATCAAGATGTCTCCTCTGGTCAAGTCCATATATTTCCTGTTCCTGCGCCACCCCGAAGGCATCGTGTTCAAATCGTTGCCCGATTACCGGCAGGAACTTTACGGCATCTACACGCACCTGACCGGACGTTCGTCCAATGAAGCCGTCATGCAGAGCATCGCCGACGTGACGAATCCCTGCAAGAACTCCATCAACGAGAAATGCGCCCGCATCCGCGAGGCGTTTGTCCGCGAGTTCGACGACCGTCTGGCGGAATACTATTACGTGACGGGCAACCGTGGCGAGGCCAAGCGTGTCCGTCTGCCGGGGAATATGGTGGTATGGGATTGGAATATGGAAGAATGGTAATCCGTAAACGACGGGGCAGTCTTGTATGAATGCGTCATTGCCGCGTGCGGC
>CAYXQT010000068.1:0-10602 GCA_964466445.1 uncultured Paraprevotella sp.
GTCGAGCTTCGCGTAAAGAAGATTCTCGCGGAGGAACTTCGCGGAGGGCGTATGTTTAATTGAAGAAACCGCATTTTGGTTTTCCCAGACGAGAGTGTAAAAAGGTTCTGTATGGAGATGGAAGAAAGGAACTCCAAATGGTGTCTTACAATTAGGGTCATAAAGCTCCACGTTTCTCTTGTATTGTTTGACGAACAACTTGGAATCGAACGGTATTGCGTTGGTTTCACAATTAGGAATAAAGTCCAAAAGCGAAACGATGAAAATAGGTTTTGCTTTTGAGCTACCCGAACACGATTTTCCCCTTCTCAAAGAAATAAACATGTTCTTATACAATTCTAAGTTGTAATTCATCTACTTCGCTAATTTTTCTAATACGATGTAAGGCGTAAGGTCTTTTCTGATTGTAATATGCTCCAACCCCATGTTGAGTTCTGCCGTAAGGACGCGGTCGACATCAGAGTGAAGCGAACGAAGCCCTTTTAGAAGTTCGTTCTTTGAAATGCCGAATTCCCTGTAAACGCCTGTTTTATTGTCTGGCTTATATAAGTCTGACACACGGAACATATCCACATTTAAGAAATTCGCATACTTATATAATGAAAAAGCTATAGCTTCGGGCGAAACGTCGTTGTAAGGCTTGCGGCAATAGGATGTCCCTCTTGCGTCTTCACTAACAAGCTGTTTGAACTCTGTTCCAATGGGTGAATATTTGAATACTTGAAGAAGAGCTTGCAAGGCATAGGTTATCGAGTTCGTTGTGAACGCCCCATTAAAATATTCAAGGATAAGAGCTTCTAACTCTTTTCTCGAAAGGGTCGTAGAGAAATTGACTTCACCGACAAACCATTTCATCAGAGAATTGTTGTAACACAAGTTAATGTGCATTATCTCCCATATTAACATCGGACTGTCCTCTCGCACTTCGGAAAGTAGTTTTCCCATTTGCGTGAGTTTCCCTTTCGCGTCAATGACTTCTGCATCTTTAAGCCATGCTTTGAAGCTTGGGACTTGTTTTTTCCCGAGACCGTTTGACTTCCAAAACTCTTCTGGCGCAGAAAAAAATTCATTTACCCATGCTTCTTGGATTCCAAAAGTGCCATAAGGCGAGATTTTTGTTTCGTTTGTCATATTTCCTATTGTGGTTATTAATGAATCTGCGACAATACATCCATGCTGATGAAACTCGATACATTTTAAGCAATGAACGCATTTATCATTGTTTATTACTGTTTTTGGATAAACTGAAAGCGCACCCGTTGGACATTCTATCTCGCAAGCCTCACAATTTATGCAGTAAGATGTCTTATAGACGACCCTTTTCAAGAGGTATCTAAGCCTTATGTTGTCATTGTCGTTTAGGCGGAAAATGGTCTTTTTACCGTTTGCATATACGGAGAATGCAAAGATTTTCTTGTCGTATTCAAGGTTACCATGGCACTCCGAGGCTTTTTGAGATAGGGAGAGCTTGCCTAATGCAGGAAGCCAGTCGAGGATGTTTTTTTTCGCGAAAGATATTTCAGCTATAAAGTCCGTTGCGTTTGAATTAAATTCGACGGCTGTTTTGTCTTTTACATTAGTGCCGCTTGCTCTAAGTTTCCAGCGTCGTGTCTTGATGTATTCTTTTGCATTGGGTATTTTCCGCTCCGCAACTATATTTTCTACAACGGTGAGAAATGGTTTGAGTTCGTTCGGATAGCATTTGCTTACAATCATGTCATCCCAAGGAGAACCGAAAGGACAAAAGATGCATCCCACTCTTGGTTTGCCAAACCGGTAGGCAGAATTGACCGGTAAGTTGTATAATAATAAATAAAGGTATATCTCCGCTGTGTTCCATTCGAAGATTGGCCGTGCGTTTATAACGAAACTGTGTTTAACTCCTTTGCCAATCCGAGCGTAACTATTCCTCCGTACAGATTCTTCTGCCCTGACCCCGTCGAACGCGAGCACCTTCGCCTGTTTGTTGGTTCCCTCGATTTTGAGCGAGCGGTAGAGGGGCGCGGTCTTCATCACGGAACAGCACCAACGGTGCGTGTCGGAGGGCGTGCCGATCTTGTCCCAGTAGTTCAGGACGGATTCGTGATTCCGCGCCGTGGAGAACTTCAGCGAGGGGAAACGCTTGCCGTAGTGGCGCCTGACTTCCTCCCACAGGCGCAACGACGGCGGCAACTCATAGCCGGTGTCGGCATATACGACTTCGAAACAAGGGGGGGTAAAGTGCGGGTGACGAGGTCGAGAACCACCTGCGAGTCCTTGCCGCCGGAGAACGACGCTATGAAGCAGTCCACGCGAGTGGAAAGCATCACGCGCCGACCTTCCTCCTTAGCCACGTCCAACGGCACGATGTCGAACGAGTCGCAACCCTCCTTCACCACCGCCATCTTCCGCCCGGCGCGCTTCTCCGCGCGTTCGGCCAAAGCCTCGTAGTCCACTTCGTCCGCACGCGCTTCGTCCGCCTTGCCCGAATAGGCCACGTAGGTGTCGCGGATGAATTCCATGGCCTCGCTCTCCAAGAGGAACATCTGCTCCTTGTTGCGGTGCAACATCTCCGGCACGTCGACGGGCAGGAGTGCCACGGGGCCGCGGCTCCCGGCATGGAAGACGACGGAGGGCGCGTCGTAGATGTTGGCACCCTTGACCTCGAACATGAGCCGCCCGCGGTAGAAGTACTGCTTGTTCACCGCCCACATCAGCGGCCTGGCGCAACGGGGATAAGTCCAGCCCGCCTTGTCGAGGCCGAGCAGGTCGAGTTCCTCGTGCCAGACCGGGCGCGGCGAGAAGCCCAGAGTGTCCTTCGTCGCCCCGGCGCGAAGGATGACCCCTCCCGTCTCATTGTCCCATTCTACCTTGTGCATTCCCTTGCCATGGTCAGCGTCTCCCGCGCGTCCGGACGGAACGCCCGCGTGACGGCGTACAAATATAGTCCTTTTTCGCGAGACCCCCGCCCTTCGGAGGCGAAAAAGAACGTGCCGGACGAAAAAAGCGGCCGGCAGAATCGACCGGCAGGCGCGAAGCCGGAGGGGACGCGCTGCGGCGTTTGCCCGTGCCGGGACTTCCGTGCCTCGTATCGGCCCCGTCCCGGAAAACCCGGAGGCGCGGCGCGCGGGGAGGTATAAAAAATGTTATCTTGTCGCGGAGTATGGAAAAATATGGTATTTTTGCCTGCGAGAAAACATTAAAGTTTCAAATTCGGCCATGGAAGAGAAGAAAGGAATGGATGAAGGCTTGTTCAAAAGCCGCAGCAGTCTGAAATGCCTGAACGAGGGGATGAAGTTGCCTACGCGGCACATCCTGCCCCTGCTGTCTTTCCTGTGTCCCTCGCTCGCCGCCGGCGCGGTCGTGGCGGGACTGTGGGGCGTGTTCTTCAATCAGATTTCCGTGGCTTTCGCATGCTGGATGGCGGCAAGCGAGCCGGTCGTGCTTTCCCTGCCCTTGTTCACCCTTCTGGCATTGTCCGTGCTGACCTTGCTGGCCGACAGCTTCTATATGGGGAACGTGATGACGGCCGCTTCCCGCTTTGCCGCGGCGGGCGCGTGGCCCGCGTTGCGGTTCAGGGAGGCGGGGCGCGAGGTGCTCGGCACTTCCTTGCGGGCTTTGGCATGCAGGATGGCGGCGGCCGCGGTCTTCTCCGTGTTCGTCGTGCCCGTGGCTTTGTGGTCGGGAGCGGGTGCCGTGGGGGCGGCGGCGGTCTCGTTCGTCCTGCTGCTTGCGTTCGGAGTGCCCTACGGCATGGTGTTCGTGGACTATATGTTGGGGGAACGCCATGACTTCTGGCATAGCCTGAAACGTCTGAAGGAGGGTTACCAATGCTGGAGCGCTTTCTTCGTCGTCCTGTTTTGCGGAGTCCTTGCCGTCGGGATGTCGGCTTTGGTGAGCTGGCTGCCGGCGGGCGTACTCGCATACGCGCGTCATGCCTCCCTTATGGGGACGTTGGGAGGAGACGCGACGGACCTCCCGTCATACGTCCCGGTCCTGATAGTGTTCTTCTTCATGCTGGCTTCGGTGATAACGAACGTGTTCAAGTGGCTTGCGCTGTTCCCGTTGGCATACCTGTATGGCTCGGTCGAGACGCGGAAACGGGACAAAGCCTCTTTCGAGGAGGAAGAACGCCGCCTGCAGGGCTTGCGGTAGTCTTTCCGTGCGGGACCGCCTTGCCCCGTGTCCGCCCGCTTGCCGTGCGCGTTCCGCTCCGGGAGGCGCGGAGGGGAGCGGCGTTGCGGCATCGTCCGCGCCCGTCGCGGAAAGGGAGGATTTCAGTTGAAGAAATTCCACGAAAGCCCGAAATGTATGTTCATCGGGTTGATGGGGTAGTGCGGGACGAGGAACGCGTTCTTGTTTCCCGTCCCCTCGTTCACGTGGTTCACGTTCAAATAAAAACGGCAGTGCTTCAGGAAGAGGTTGACGTAGGCGTTGCAGACGGGATAGTTGCCCAGCTTCATCCGCGTCACCGGCGACTGTACGGTGAACTGCTGTACGATGGGGGCATAGTCCGGAGCGTAATATTCCGTGAAGTAGCGTACGTCGCCGCCCAACTGTACGCGCAGTACCTTGGCGATGCGGAACACGATGTAGAGGTTGCTGTAAGCGGAGAGGTCGGGCAAGGGGAGCACGTCCTCGTTGCCGGTCTTCTGGTAGACCGCCTCGTTCTCCCAATGCAGGATGCCTAACCTGAAGTTCTGGTTGATCCGCACGCTGAACACCTGCACGCTGCTGCCGTACTGCTTGACGGAGATGCGGTTGCCGTAGCCGGCGAACTGCCCCTCCTCGTCGTTGTAGGCTATCTTGTCCGTGGCGAAGTAGGCGTAGTTCTTGATGTTTTCCACCCCGACGGTGAGGGACGTTCCCGTCCGCTTCAAGGAAAGCGTTCCCTCTATCCGCGTGCGGAATTCCTTGTCCAAGTCGTTGTCCCACCAGGCGAACTGGGAATGGTAGTGGCGCATGTAGAAACTCGGATTCAGGTTCTTGACGAACGCGTGGGCGGCCAGTTGAACGGTGTCCTTGAACAGCCGGAAGTTCAGGTCTGCCCGTCCTTCCACGTCGAACTGTCCGAGGTCTTCCCCCAGCAGCGACACTTCGCCCGTCACGTCGTAGTGCAGGGTCTTCCCCTCGCGCTTGCTCAATTGTCCGCCCACCGAGAGGTTGCTTTCCGAATATTTCCGTATGAACTGGTTCCCTCCGTTCAAGTCCGGCATGGTGTAATGGCGGTATTCATGGGCCGCGAAGACCGTAAGTCCGGCTTTCGCCCACTTGTTGAAACCTTCGCGCAGGGCTATGCCCAAAGTGTTCCGGACGGAGTAGCCCCGCGTGCGGTCGGCCATGTCGTTCGGGTCGCCGTAGAACAAGTCGGCATAGTAGTGTTCGGGCGTATTGTGGGAATATGCCGTGTGCTTGGCGTTCCGGATGCGCAGGGTGTGGATGAAGCTGGTGACCGGCACGAATTCCTGCGGATTGTCCTGCCGGGCCATGAAGTCGCCGCGCAAGGAGTCCATGACGGCGTGGCGGTAGGCAGTGTCCGCCTTCTGGTACACGGCAAGCAGGCTGTCGCGCAGTCCTTTCAGCAAGACGGAATCGTCGGGCATCACCGGGCGGAGCGAATCGGGGAGCTCGATGTCCCGGTAGAAGCCCAGGTTGTAGCGGTGCGTGAGGTAATACGTCTGGTCTTCGTTGCGGTTCCAGTTTTCCGACAGGACGGTCGGGATGTCCCTCGTGCCGTAGGAGCGCGTGAAATCCTCCGGGTGGGTGATGTAGCCGTCGTCCTCGATGCCGCCGTTCTCTCCCAGCCTCATGTGGTTCACGCTGATCCACGCGTGCATGTTGTAAAGGTCATCCAGATAGTAACCGTAGAGCGAGCCGTTGAAGAGGGAGGTGGCCTGGCTGTTGTAGTATCCGCGCCCGTACAGGTAGTCGAACTTGAACCCGATGCCCGAAATCCTGTTGATGTTGCTGGCGAAATAGGCTCTCAGGCGGTCTTCCCCGTCCTGCCTGTTGCCGCAGGAGTGGTAGGACAGGTTGGTGATGGGGCTCAGCGTGTTGGTGAACTGGAACTCGTCCACCGGGGTGTAGAAATAGTCGAACGGGTCGGCGAAGATGAAATTGCTGTGGGGCTTGCGGTCCGAGAAGAGGCGGGACAAGCGGGGGGAGCCCAGGTTTCCCAGGAAGTTGTACTGTCCCGTGGGGCCGGCCGTCAGGTTGAAGTTCTGGAAGTTGTCCGGCAGCGTGTCCACGTCCACGGGAGTGATGTTGCCGAAGCGTTCGTCTATGTTCCATGCGTGTGAGCCGATGGGGATGATTTTTTCTTCGGCCTGCGTCGTGTCGCGCCCCCAAGTGTACGCGTCGTCGCCGTATCCGTCGAAGACGGGGTTGCCGTTGGCGTCGAGCGGGACGGGATTGCCGTTGGCGTCGAGCGGGTTGCCGTTGGCATCCGTGCCGTAAATCGGGGGGTTGACGGGCATCTGTGCCATGACGGGAAGAGCCGCGCACAGGCAGGCGTATAGGAAAAAAGTAAGTTTCAGTCTCATGACGGGTGCAAAGATAGTGAAAGGAGGGTGCAGGGACAAACGAAAGACGAAGTTTTTCAAGGCCGTCCCCTTCCGCCCGCGGCTTGTCTTCGCGGAGACAAAGCCGACGGGAAAAGGAGCGCGTCCCCTTAGTTCGGGGGCGCGTCCCCTCGCGCCTTTTCCCGTCCGGAAGTCCGCCTAATCCGCCGTGCGGACGATTTCCATTCCTTTGCGCAAGGCGGCCTCGTTCATCGGGATGAGGTGGTGGTGGCGTTCGGGCAGCATCTTGCGGAGCGCGTGGAATATGTTTTCCACCTTTACTATAGGGCGCACTTTCAACAGCCCTCCCAGGACAATCATGTTGAAAGCCTTGGCGGCTTTCATCTCGGCCGCCGCGTCCATGGCGTCGATGCGGCAGACCGTGACGTCACGGCGCGACGGCGGCACGCTGATGCCGTATCCGTCGTAAATCAGCGTCCCGCCCGGCTTGACGCTCCGTTCGAACTTCTCTAACGAGGGCTGGTTCAGGATGACGGCCGTGTCGAACGCGCTCAGGATGGGGGAAGATATCTTGTCGTCGCTGACGATTACGGTGACGTTGGCCGTTCCGCCGCGCTGTTCGGGGCCGTAGGAGGGCATCCAGGTCACCTCCTTGCCTTCCGTCATGGCCGCGTAGGCCAGCAGCTTCCCCATGGAGAGTATGCCCTGCCCTCCGAAGCCGGCTATGATGATTTCTTCTTTCATGACCATTCGTTCCTTTAATGTGGGTCGCCCGCCGAGGCGGTGTCTTTCAGGTCGCCGAGCGGATAGAACTTGAACATGTTGTCTTCCATCCACTGGTTGGCTTTCTCCGGGGAGAGCCTCCACCCGGCATGGCAGGTGGACACGACCTCCACCATGCTGGCGCCTTTGCCGTTCATGGAGTTCTCGAAGGCTTTCCGGATGGCTTTCTTTGCCTT
Organism: uncultured Paraprevotella sp.; assembly: GCA_964466445.1. Classification (GTDB taxonomy): domain Bacteria; phylum Bacteroidota; class Bacteroidia; order Bacteroidales; family Bacteroidaceae; genus Paraprevotella. The sequence continues at coordinate 7,460 of CAYXQT010000068.1, forward strand.
CCGGATGGAAGCCACGGTGTGGACGGACTGGCGGGTGACGTAGCAAGTCCCTTCCAGCGAGGCGGCGATTTCCGTGAACTTCAAGGGGTAGCCGTGCAGATCCGCCACCCTTCCGTAAGGGCACGTCGTGGTTTTCATCCCCATGAGCGTCGTGGGCGCCATCTGTCCGCCCGTCATGCCGTAGATGGCGTTGTTGATGAAGATGACGGCGATGTGCTCGCCGCGGTTCAGGGCGTGTATGCTTTCGCCCGCGCCGATGCACGCCAGGTCGCCGTCGCCCTGGTAGGTGAAGACCAGGCGGTCGGGCCACAGGCGTTTGATGGCACTGGCCACGGCGGGGGCGCGCCCGTGTGCCGCCTCCACCCAGTCCACGTCTATGTAGTTGTAGGCGAAGACGGCGCAACCGACGGGGGAGATGGCCACGGTCTTGTCCTCCATGCCCATTTCCTCGATGACTTCGGCCAACAGCTTGTGGACGACTCCGTGGCTGCACCCCGGGCAATAGTGCATCGGAGTGTCGTTGAGCAACTTGGGCTTCTTGTAGACCAGGTACTCCGGTCGCATGATTTCTTCTTCTCTCATGGTTCAAGCGGTTAAAACAGGAAGCGCAAAAAGAATTCGATAATCTTGAAGAACATGCCCGCGCCGATGACGGCCAGGCCCGCCGTCCGGTTGTCCGGCCAGGCGAAATAAAGTATGAGGCCGACGGCGGCGCACAGCATGAAGACGGCGTTCAATATGGCGCGTGCTTTCCGGACAGACACCCCTTTCCTCTTGGAGCGTTCCCGGCGAGAGGTTTCTTCTATCAGTTTCTCGATTTCCTCGCGGTCCATGATGTTTCATTTAATGAGTTTCTCTTTCAGGGCTCGTATCACTTCGTCGGGGACGGGCACGACTCCGCCCATGCGCCCGTAGTGAGCCACCGGCGTCCGTCCGTTCGTGGCCGACAGGATGTCTTCCACCATCTGCCCGGCGTTGATTTCGAAGCTCAGTATTCCCTTGACTTGCCGGCTCAGGCGGGCGATTTCCGCCGACGGGAAAGGCCATAAGGTGATGGGACGCAGCAAGCCGACCTTGACGCCTTCGGCACGGCACATCTCGATGACCTTCTGCCCGATGCGGGCCGCGGAACCGAAGGCCACGATCAGATACTCCGCGTCGTCGCACAGGATGGACTCGAAGCGCACTTCCTTTTCCCTTATTTCCTTGTACTTGGCTTGCAGATGCAGGTTCCTCCGCTCCATGCTCGAGCAGTCGAGGTCGAGCGACGTGAGGATGTTGGGACGCCGTTCCCGGCTTCGTCCCGTCGCGGCCCAGGGGCATTCCCGGAGCACTTCCTCCTCCGTGCGTCGGGGCTTGAACGGCGGGAGCGTCAGCTTTTCCATCATCTGCCCGATTACGCCGTCGCTCAGTATCATGGCCGGGTTGCGGTATCTGAAAGAGAGCTTGAAAGCCAAGTCCACGAAGTCGGCCATTTCCTGCACCGAGGCCGGTGCCAGCACTATCACGTTGTAGTCGCCGTTCCCGCCTCCGCGCGTCGCCTGGAAGTAGTCGGACTGGCTGGGCTGTATGGTGCCCAGCCCGGGGCCGCCGCGCTGCACGTTGACAATCAGTCCGGGTATTTCCGCCCCCGCCATGTAGGCTATGCCTTCCTGCATGAGAGCCACGCCGGGGCTTGAGGACGAGGTCATGCCGCGCTTGCCCGCCGCGCCGGCCCCGTACACCATGTTTATCGAAGCCAGTTCGCTCTCGGCTTGCAGCACGACCATTCCCGTCGTTTCCCACGGCTTTTCCCAAGCCAGTGTTTCCAGTATTTCCGACTGCGGAGTGATGGGGTATCCGAAATAACCGTCGCACCCGCAACGTATCGCGGCGTGGGCGACGGCCTCGTTCCCTTTCATTAATACAACTTCTTCTGCCATGGCTTATTCTTCTTTCCTTTTATATACGGTGATGCATCCGTCGGGGCACACTATGCCGCAGGACGCGCATCCGTTGCACAAGTCCTGCCGGACTTGTTCCGCATAATGGTATCCCTTTTTGTTTACCTGTTTCTCCGCGAGCGCCAGTATATGCGACGGGCACGCCGCCACGCACAGGCTGCAGCCCTTGCAGCGTTCGCGGTCTACTGCGATTACACCTCTGAATTTCCCCATGATGCCTTGGTGCTAAAATCCTTTTTACGGGTTATAATAATCCTTGTGATAAAACTCTATGATGTCCATCAGCATCAGACGGGCTTCGGCCGCCGGGCTGTCGGGATTGACGGACGTGGCTTCCAGGTAGCAGTTCACGGCCTGCGCGAAATCCCCGCGCTTGCGGTAGGCGTTACCCAAGAGGTAATATAGCCGGTCGCGGGGGGCGGACGCGGCTTGAATCTGTTCGCCTATTCGCGAGATGGCCTCGTCGATTCGCCCTTCGCGTAACATTCTGCCGATTTCATTTTGTATATCCATCTTTGCTGGTGTTTGCCGCCTACACAAAGATAAGGTATATTTGTCAAAACAGACAAGAAAGTTTCATTTTAAAATACTTTTAAACAATAAAAACAGCCCGTTGCGCCGTCCTGCAATATCCAAGTGTTTGTATTTCAGACAAAGTCGTTTTCCGGGGTTCTTGGTTGCAAGTGAAACGGTCCAGACTGTCCGCAAGGGGCATTTCTTGCGCAATTTTCTCCCTTTTGTGCGGTTTGTCCCCGCATTGCACAGTAAAGGGTAGAAGTGTGTAATCCTGTCTTTTGTCTACAAAAAACGGCTTTTTCCGTACTTTTTGTCAAACGGCGGTTTTTCGCGTGTGCGGGATATTGCAGTCCCGCCTCCCGTGAGGCGCGTGTCCTTTCGCCGATCCGCTGGCACGCGGTTCGGGCTTCGGTGTAGAATCTAAGGAGGCGTGGCTGCGTGCGCCCGCTATCTTGACGCCCTCCCGGCAGTACACGGGAGCTTCCCCCGCCGGATTGCGTCCGCCACGAAGCGGCAGAACGCCTCCACGAAGTCGTCCTCTCCCTTCGTCGGCCGCGGTCCGGCGGGACGGTTCCGGAGGCGGAATCCGATCGCCACGCGCCTTGCCCGGCGGCGGTTCTTCCTTTTCTCTTTCATGGCCGGACGGCCTTGTCTGTTTCTTCCATCAGCCGCCGGGTTTCCGTC
>CAYXQT010000069.1:0-10553 GCA_964466445.1 uncultured Paraprevotella sp.
GGTACTCGTTATTATGGACGTGCTCAAGGACAACACAGGCAATGATGTTATTTCGTGAAAAGTCTATAGACTTGATTTCATCAAAATCAGTCCACCAGTGGAAAGAACCGGCTTTTCCAATCTTGTCAAAAAAAGAATCTATACGTTGTGGCCACATGAATGAACGTATGCCGGTTCCGTCTTTAAACGGGTTGTAGTCAAGGTAATAATTATAGGAATTTATAATTGCTCCTTGTATGAGCACATCGGCTACGGTAGTCCCGATTTTACGGACTTGTTCCATAGTCCCACTCCCGGAGGATTCGGGCAGTTTGAGCTTCCATTCTTCATATTTGCCAGTTGTATATAGAGATATTGCCGCTTCCACATATTTTTCCGGTAAGGATTCGGCCAGGTATTTGCAAATGACAGCGGCACCGCACGTTCCGTTCGAGCCTTGATTTACTTTCGCAGGGTTGTTTATATGGAGGCGAACGCCTTCAGCAAACCTTTCTTTAGGTAATTTTGTGAAGACCTTACTGGCTTCTCCATTCTTATCAAAAGAATTGATTTTATTTAGTGCCTTTTCCTTGGAAGACAAATGGCTTCCTCCGGTTATGGGAGGAACCGGAGGACAGTGGCCATCTCTGACTTCAGAATCTCCCGGGTGTCTGAAGATGCGACAATTGAGGCTGATGTCCTTTCCCTTGATTCCGAGGTCGTTACCCTTAAAGAGGCGCATCACGCCATTCTCGCGCAACTTGAATTGTTCGAGTTGTCCATCCATGTGACAGGTGCAACAAACACTCAGGTTTCTCATCGGCTTTCCATTATCATGCGGGTCGTTGCAAATTTATGGAAAAAGAGTGGCGCGGCCAAAAGTCTTTGCTGTTTCCTCTCTCCCTCCCCTGAAAACAAGCCGGGGCTTGCGGGATAAGATTAAGACAGCGTGTTTCATGGTTAGGCATTTCTACTGCCTCGTCTTATCTTTTCATCAAGACGAAAGTCCTGCCGTCCTTATCGTCGTAAGGACAAGTCAGATTCTTGGCAATGTCCAACCGGAATGAAATAGAATCCTTTCTCTGCCTGATATCCGTCATGGGTAAGACAAAATAGCCGCATTCGCAACCTTCCCGTGCTTCCGTAAACTTTTATCCCCTCTTTGCTTGCCATTCTTGCAGATTCGTCGTACTTTTACCTTGTCAACTTGATTTCAGACTCATAACAGATGAAGAACAGACCTTGCGCATACCTGACCAGCTGGATGTTCCTGTGGTTGCCGACCCTTCTTTCGGCACAGGCCATCGATAGTCCCACTGCACCTTTCCTCATGCACTTTGGAGGAAATCATCTGGCCAAAGGCACACAAGGAGGCGCAGTGCTGGAAGCCGCCGATGTCTCGTCACCTCATAAACTCACGTTCATCCCCAGTGGAAACGGGTATTATGCTTTGCAATCGTCCGACAATCAAGGCTATCTGCCGCAGGAAGGACAATGGAACACGTCTTTCATGACCGATTCCTCGTCGGCAAAAACCCCGTTTCCCATAGGAAACTCAAGGAAGTCATTTATCAAACGACGTTACAAACACGACGGCAAGGGTTTAAGGACGGAAGGGATGGAACCGTCGTCTGCCGTGTATTCGGACAAGGACGGAACGGACACCCGGCATTTGTGGTATCTTGCCCCCGACACGTCTGTGTACGTCATCAATCCGGCATCCACTCGGCAGGAGTTCGAGGGATGGGGCATCTCGCTCTGCTGGTGGGCGAACGTATGCGGAAAATGGAGCGACGAGAAGATAGACGAGCTTGTGGATTGGTTGGTCAGTCCTGACGGGTTGAACTACCGTATTTTCCGATACAATATCGGCGGAGGCGATGACCCGCAAAACCGGAATTGTACGCCGCATCACATGGGGCGGGGGAAAGGCCTACGTGCGGAAATGGAAGGCTTCAAGGACAGCCCGGACGGTGAATACGTCTGGGATTGCGATGCGGCACAACGGAAAATAATGCTGAAAATCAAAGAGAGGCGTCCGGATGCCATATTCGAGGCTTTCAGCAACTCTTGTCCCTATTACATGACTTACAGCGGATGTTGCGCAGGTCATACCGACGCGTCGGCCGACAACCTGAGACCCGAATACTATGAGGCATTCGCCCGTTATCTGGTGGACGTGTGCAAACATTATAAAGAGGAATATGGCATAGAGTTCCGCACGCTTTCGCCTTTCAACGAGCCGATGACGAGTTATTGGGGCGCAAACGGCGGACAGGAGGGATGCCATTTCGACGTCGCCTCGCAAGCGGCTTTCCTCAAAGTGCTGGAGCCTATCCTGAAAACATCCGGCCTGAACACCGTCATCTCGGCCTCTGAAGAAACCGATGCGGCGCAGTCCGTAAGGGATTTCGAAGGCTATCGGGGGGTCGGCGTACTGCCACTTGTCGGCCAATGGAATACGCATACTTATTCTGCCACAAACCAATCACGCAGCCAAATCAACGCGCTCTGCAACGAATACGGCATCCGCTTATGGATGAGCGAGGTAGGATCGGGAGGCAACGGAATATCGGGCAACCTGAACATGGCACAGAAGCTGATGGATGACATACGTTACATCATGCCCGTGGCATGGGTGGACTGGCAATACGTGGAGGAAGGTAACGACCAATGGTGTCTGGTACAAGGCGATTTCACCCGGCAGACCTATCATAAGGTGAAGAACTATACCATCCGACAGCATTTCAGTAAGTTCATCCGCCCCGGCTATACATTTCTCACGTCGCTGAACGCACAAACGCTGGCCGCCCGCAACCCGGAAGGAGACAGCCTCATCATAGTGGCCGTCAACCCGGGAGCCTCACCACTCGTGCATCGTGCGGACTTGAACTTTTACGAAACCATAAGCAGCGAACTGAGGGCATTTCGTACCTCGGAAACGGAAGACTTGTCTCCGACAGCCGATTACACGCTCGAAAATCGCATACTGACCTACGAACTGCCCGCATACAGCATCGTCACGTTCGTCATCCCCGTAAAAGAGGCTGAGGATGCCGACAACTCCGTACGGCCCGGACTTCTTTACTGGGTATGCCCCCGCAATACGGCAGACCAAGCCCTGCAAGCATCCGACGGAAAAGTGACTTTACAACCTCTGTCCTATTCGCCTGAACAAGCCTGGAAACTTCGGTCGGACGGGGACGGATATACCTTTACCAACGGCAACGGTAACACCCTAACCGGACACTTGCCGGACTATCCCTTAGGATATGAGCCCTCACCCCACGCAGGGCAAATCTTTTCCCTCACGCCCATTGACAGGCTTTTCTATAAAATCACAACGGAAGACGGGGAGAAATCTTTCGATTTGGAAGGAGAACATCTTACTGCCGGAACAACGGTCGGCTTGTGGGAATATGGTTCCTCCCCGACGGCCTGCCACCGCCAATGGCTTTTCATGCGTCAACCGGATAGCGGAAGCCCGGATGCCATCCCACCCGTCTCCTTTCCCGACGGTACGTCCCGGCCTCTCATTCGTCTCGCTTGCGAACCGGGATGCATACTCCGGGTGGACAAACTTTCGGACACCCCTTGCATCCTCGGCATCCACACTTCCGCGGGGATTTGCATTTACCGGACATCTCTTCAGGACGAGACCATGAGGATACCGCTCCGTCCGGGCGTTTACATTGTCAGTGGCGCAAGTCGCTCTGCCCACTTCCACCAAACGATTTCCATAAAATAAGCAAAGTCCGAATAGAGACGCAACGTTTTCCGGTGGCGCGTGGATAGGATGATTGGTGAGAAGACCATAACTGCCGCGACGGATGTGGGTTCGCGGTCTGCGTGGACATCACCAAGGCACTCACCCCAAAGGAAAGGACAAAATCACAGCCTGTCTTGCCGGTTCCTACCGTTCCCGGCAGAAAGGAAGCATCGAGAATGCCGACAAGTCCATCAGAAGATACGTCCATCAGAAGGTCGGTTTCAATACAAATTGAACGGAAAACCAAAGGAGAAGCCCAATTTCGATTCACCCAACCTCCGGTTCTTCAAAAATTTCACGTAACCCTGTTTCATTTGCCGTTGGATTTTACAGGCGATAATAAAATCGCGGTTTGGCCGCATATTTCCTTTTAATTTATTTGTCAGACTCGATAAATCCTTTTATCTTTGCACACGGGTGATAAAAAGAAAGTATGACGGGCACGACGGTTACGCTATGGGTCATGTGGAATATTCGACTGCGTTTTGTAGTGGGAAAGGCGGCTTGTGCGTAGTCGTGATGAGTGAAACATACAAGGCCTTTCCCGCTTTCCGGTGAGAAAGGCTTATTTTTTGTCGGATTGTAAAACGAAGAGATATGAACGACAGACTATTTGTTTTTGATACGACCTTGCGTGACGGGGAGCAAGTTCCCGGTTGCCAGCTGAACACAGTGGAGAAGATACAGGTGGCACGTCAATTGGAAACCCTTGGGGTGGACGTGATAGAGGCCGGCTTCCCGGTTTCCAGCCCCGGCGATTTCAATTCGGTGATAGAAATCTCGAAGGCGGTGACGTGGCCTACGATTTGCGCGTTGACCCGCGCGGTGCAGAAAGACATCGACGTGGCGGTCGAGGCGTTGCAGGCCGCCAAGCACAAGCGGATACATACCGGCATCGGGACTTCGGATACACATATTATATATAAGTTCAATTCCAACCGCGAGGAAATCATCGAGCGAGCCGTGGCCGCCGTGAAATATGCGAAACGCTATGTAGAGGATGTGGAATTCTACGCCGAGGACGCGGGACGTACGGACAACGAATATCTGGCACGTGTGGTGGATGCCGTGGTGAAAGCCGGTGCCACAGTGGTGAACATCCCCGACACGACGGGGTACTGTCTGCCACAGGAATACGGAGCTAAAATCAGATACCTGATGGAACACGTGGACGGGCTTCCGGCCGACAAGGCTGTTTTGTCCACGCATTGCCATAACGATTTGGGTATGGCCACGGCCAACACGGTTGCAGGAATCATGAACGGTGCCCGTCAGGCGGAAGTCACGGTCAACGGCATAGGAGAACGTGCGGGGAACACCTCGCTCGAAGAAGTGGCCATGATTCTCAAGTGCCACAGAGGGATAGGTGTCGAAACCAACATCAATACGCAAAGGATATACTCCACGAGCCGTCTGGTGTCCGGCTTGATGAACATGCCGGTACAGCCCAACAAGGCCATCGTGGGGCGGAATGCGTTCGCCCATTCCAGTGGCATCCATCAGGACGGCGTGCTTAAGAACGCGCAGACTTACGAAATCATGAAGCCCAAGGACGTGGGCATCGACGACAACGCCATCGTCCTGACCGCACGTAGCGGGCGGGCGGCCTTAAAGCACCGCTTGAGCGTGCTGGGAGTCGAACTGGACGGCGAGCGCCTTGACGCGACTTACCGGGAATTCCTGAAACTGGCGGACAAAAAGAAAGAAGTGAACGACGACGACATCCTGATGCTGGCGGGTGCGGATCGCGCCGCCGCCCATGCCGTGAGACTCGGCTACCTGCAAGTCACGACGGGAATGGGAGTCAAGTCCGTGGCTTGCATCGGGCTCGACATCGCCGGCGAGAAGTTTGAAGCCTCGGCCAGCGGGAACGGCCCGGTGGATGCCGCCATACGGGCGTTGAAAAACATCATCAAGCGCCAGATGGTGCTGAAAGAGTTCACCATACAGGCCATCAGCAAAGGTTCGGACGACGTGGGCAAGGTGCACATGCAAGTGGAGCACGACGGGCATGTCTATTACGGTTTCGGGGCGAATACCGATATCGTGACGGCTTCCGTGGAGGCTTATATCGACTGCATCAACAAGTTTAAGAAATAAAAAACATCCAAGACGACAATGGCAAATACTCTGTTTGACAAAATCTGGGACAAGCACGTCGTGCAGTACGTGGAAGACGGGCCGCAACAGCTGTACATCGACAGGCTCTACTGCCACGAGGTGACCACTCCGCAGGCTTTCGCCGGCATGCGTGCCCGGGGCTTGAAGTGCTTTCGCCCCGACAAGATTTATTGCATGCCAGACCATAACATTCCGACGCACGACCAGGACAAGCCGATAGAAGACCCCGTCGGCAAAGCGCAGGTAGACGCGCTGGCCAAGAACGCCGCAGACTTCGGCCTGACTCATTTCGGCATGACAGATCCGAAGAACGGAATCATCCATGTCGTGGGGCCGGAACGCGGTCTTTCGTTGCCCGGCATGACGATTGTGTGCGGCGATTCCCACACGTCCACGCACGGAGCCGTGGGAGCCGTGGCTTTCGGCATCGGGACATCCGAAGTGGAAATGGTAATGGCTTCCCAGTGCATCTTGCAGCAAAAACCCAAATCCATGCGCATCAACATAGAAGGCGCGTTGGGCAAAGGTGTGACCGCCAAGGACGTGGCCCTATACCTGATGTCGCGACTGACGACTTCGGGAGCCACGGGCTACTTCGTGGAGTATGCCGGGCAAGCGGTGCGCGACATGTCCATGGAAGGACGTCTGACGCTGTGTAACCTTTCCATCGAAATGGGTGCCCGCGGCGGCTTCGTCGCCCCGGACGAAGTGACTTTCGAGTACGTCAAGGGGCGCGAATACGCTCCGCAAGGCGAGGAGTGGGACAAGGCCGTGTCCTATTGGAAAACCTTAAGGAGCGGGGAGGATGCGGTGTTCGACAAGGAACTGACCTTCGACGCGGCGGATATCGAGCCCCGCATTACCTACGGGACGAACCCGGGCATGGGAATCGGCATTACGGGAAGTGTGCCTGAGATAGATGCCGTGCCTGAGGCCGGGCGGGCATCGTTCCTGAAATCCTTAGGCTACATGGGCTTCCGACCGGGCGAGAAGTTGCTGGGCAAACGGGTGGATTACGTGTTCCTTGGGGCGTGTACCAACGGACGCATCGAAGATTTCCGCGCTTTCGCCTCCATCGTGAAAGGACGCAAGAAGGCAGACCATGTGGTGGCGTGGCTGGTGCCCGGCTCCTGGTCGGTGGCCGGCCAAATCAAGGCGGAAGGTCTGGACAAGGTATTTGAAGAGGCGGGCTTTGCGCTCCGTCAGCCCGGTTGCTCGGCTTGCTTGGCCATGAACGACGACAAGATTCCGCCGGGAAAATTGTCCGTGTCCACTTCCAACCGTAATTTCGAAGGCCGTCAAGGCCCCGGCGCACGCACGGTATTGGCCAGCCCGTTGGTGGCCGCAGCCGCCGCGGTGACAGGAGTGATAACCGATCCGAGAATATTAATGCGATAAAGCCATGAAACGGAAATTCAATGTCTTAACGAGCACGTGTGTGCCTCTCCCCTTGGAGAACGTGGACACCGACCAGATTATCCCGGCACGCTTCCTGAAAGCCACGACAAGAGAAGAGAGCTTTTTCGGCGAGAACTTGTTCCGCGACTGGCGTTACAATGCCGATGGAACGGCAAACAAGGATTTCGTGTTGAACAATCCCGCCTACGGGGGAGAGATACTTGCGGCCGGGAAGAACTTCGGTTGCGGATCCAGCCGCGAACACGCGGCCTGGGCAATAGCCGGTTACGGTTTCCGGGTCGTCATCAGCAGTTTCTTCGCCGACATCCACAAGAACAACGAACTGAACAATTTCGTGCTGCCCGTGGTAGTCAGCGAAGATTTCCTTGACGAACTGTTCGCCTCCCTCAAAGCCGACCCGAAAACGCGGGTGGAAGTGGATTTGCCCAACCAGACTGTGACCAACAAGGCCACGGGGCGCAGTGAGAAGTTCGATATCAACGGATACAAGAAATATTGCCTGATGAATGCGCTCGACGACATCGACTTCCTGTTGGAGAACAAGGAGAAGACGAAGGAGTGGGAGCGTCGTAATGCCTGACGGCGGGGATAAGGATGAAAGCGAATCCCGTGAAGATAGAAATCATGGACACGACCTTGCGCGACGGGGAGCAGACCAGCGGCGTAAGTTTCGTGCCGCATGAAAAGCTGATGATAGCCCGCGCGTTGCTCCAAGACCTGAATGTAGACCGCATAGAAGTGGCATCGGCGCGGGTGTCCGAGGGTGAAGTGGACGCGGTGCGCAACATCTGCCGTTGGGCACGCCGGACTGGACGAATCCACCGCGTGGAGGTCTTGGGGTTCGTGGACGGGCACGCTTCCTTGGATTGGATTCATGCCTGCGGGTGTGAAAGCGTCAATTTGTTGTGCAAGGGTTCGGAGAACCATTGTACGAACCAGCTGAAAAAGACATTGGAGCAACACGTGGCCGACATCCGCCGTTTTCTGGATTATGCCGAAGAGATAGGCATTGCGGTGAACGTCTATCTGGAAGACTGGAGCAACGGCATGAAGCATTCGCCGGGTTACGTCTTTGCATTGATGGATGCCTTGAAGGACACGAAAATCCGCCGTTTCATGTTGCCGGACACGTTGGGCATCCTGAATCCCTTGGATTTGCTGGGTTACATCCGCAAGATGGTGAGACGTTATCCGGACGTGCATTTCGACTTCCATGCCCATAACGATTACGACTTGGCCATTTCCAATGTGTTGGCCGCCGTGTTGGGTGGTTGCCGGGGCATCCATACCTCGGTCAACGGCTTGGGCGAACGGGCGGGGAATGCCCCGCTGGCCAGCGTGCAAGCTATATTAAAAGACCAGTTCAATGCGCGGACGGACATCGACGAGAGCCGGTTGAACGAAGTGAGCCGGATGGTGGAAAGCTACTCCGGCATCCCCATACCTCCCAATCGCCCGATAACGGGCGAAAGCGTGTTCACGCAAGTGGCAGGCGTACACGCCGACGGAGACAGCAAAGCCAACCTTTACTGCAACGACCTTCTGCCGGAGCGCTTCGGTCGCAAGCGAGAGTATGCCTTGGGCAAAAACAGCGGAAAGGCCAATATCCTCAAGAATCTGGAGGAACTCGGCTTGGAATTGTCGCCCGAGCAGACCCGCAAGGTGACGCAACGCATCATTGAACTGGGCGACAAAAAAGAACTGGTCACGCGGGAGGACTTGCCTTATATCGTGTCTGACGTGCTGAAACATGACACCGTGGAGGAGCATGTCCGCCTGCTGAGTTATATGGTCACCACGGCATACGGCCTGAAACCGATGGCGCAGGTAAAGTTGGAAATCAACGGAGAGGCATACGAAGAGGATGCCCTCCGGCGACGGCCAGTTCGATGCGTTCATGCGAGCCGCCCGCCATATTTATAAGAACCACCTTTCACGGAAGTTCCCGTGGCTGGCCAATTATGGCGTGAGCATCCCGCCGGGCGGACGGACGGATGCTCTGGTACAGGCCGTCATCACCTGGAATTGGAACGGGAAGGTATACCGCACGCGCGGTTTGGATGCAGACCAGACGGAAGCCGCCATCAAAGCCACGGTGAAGATGCTGAACCTCATCGAGGAGGATTATAAGGCCTCCGCATGTCATGCTTGACTTTTGAAACGACGAATATAAACTGGATATCATGGATTTGAAGATTGCCGTATTGCCGGGTGACGGCATAGGCCCCGAGATCTCGGAACAAGGAGTGGCGGTGATGAGTGCCGTATGCGAGAAGTTCGGCCATCGCGCAAGTTACCAATACGCACTTTGCGGTGCGGAAGCCATCGACAAGACGGGCGACCCGTTTCCCGAACAGACTTATAAAGTCTGCATGGATGCCGATGCCGTGCTGTTCTCGGCCGTGGGCGACCCCAAGTTCGACAACGACCCCACGGCCAAGGTGCGCCCGGAACAAGGACTTTTGGCGATGCGCAAGAAACTGGGCTTGTTCGCCAACATCCGCCCCGTGGAGACTTTCGACTGTCTGATTCACAAGTCTCCATTGAAGGACGAGCTGGTGCGCGGAGCCGACTTCGTCTGTATCCGCGAACTGACCGGCGGCATGTATTTCGGGGAGAAGTACAGGGACGACGAAAGGGCTTACGACACGAATGCTTACACACGCCCGGAAGTCGAACGCATCCTCAAGGTCGCTTACGAATATGCGATGCGCCGCCGCAAACACCTGACGGTGGTGGACAAGGCGAATGTTCTGGAGTCGAGTCGGCTGTGGCGTCAGGTAGCCAAGGAGATGGCTTCGCGGTTCCCTGACGTGGAGACTGACTACATGTTTGTGGACAATGCGGCCATGCGCATGATTCAAGACCCGCGTTTCTTCGACGTGATGGTGACGGAGAACACTTTCGGCGACATCCTTACCGATGAGGGTTCTTGCATTACCGGTTCCATGGGCTTGTTGCCGTCGGCCTCCACGGGTGAGCATACTCCCGTGTTTGAGCCTGTCCACGGTTCTTGGCCGCAGGCCAAGGGGCTGAACATAGCCAACCCCTTGGCGCAGATTCTCTCCGCGGCCATGCTGTTCGAGTACTTTGGCTTGAAGGAAGAGGGTGCGTCGATACGCAAGGCCGTGAACGCTTCCTTGGATGCTGGCGTGCGCACGCCGGAAATTCAGGTGGAAGGCGGGAAACGTTACGGAACGACGGAAGTGGGACAGTGGATTGTGGATTACATCAAATCGGACACGTAAGACATCCGCCAATCCTG
>CAYXQT010000070.1:0-1124 GCA_964466445.1 uncultured Paraprevotella sp.
TTCATCACCGATACTGTCAATCGTTCCCGTATAGGAAACGTATTCCGTCCTCGTCGGGCGCGTTGTCGTATCTCATAAGATTTCTTTATAGACGAACAACTGAGCGTCGGAAAACAAACTTATGTCTTTCGACAGTCTTTTCTTCGTCACATTTATCGCGACATCCGACTGGTCAATCCCAATCCACTTTCTCGAACAGTCCTGTGCCGCCTGAAGTGTGGAACCAGAACCGCAAAAGCAATCCATCACAATAGAATTTGGCCTTGACGATACCTTGACGATAAACCTGAGCATGTCAAGGTTTTTTTCTGTCGGGTACAAGGGGTATGCAGAGTCCTTAAATTCCCATACGTCTTGCGCTTTTTTGTTCAAGTGCTCACCGGCATAATTAATTTTCCGGGGATTCCCCTTTGACGACCATTCAATCAATCCTGCATTGTCCAATTTCTCCAATTCAGCGACGCTACACTGCCAATGCCTCCCTCTCGGCGGCAACATTCCTCTGAAAGGCCGGTTGGTTTCCCCGTTGGATGTTTCGCCCGGCGCGTGAATCGGGACGGTCGTGTATCTTCTTCCTTTTGAATCTATCTTCGGATACCGTTTTTCAATGTCATCTTTCGTGCAAGGGAATGTAGGATTGTTCCATATTGGGCTGCTTGTTTTCGAGTAGAATAGAATCATGTCCTTTATGTTCCCATATCCTGTCCTTGCAAAGTTTTTGGGGTTGCACTTAATCCTTGTAATGTCATTCCGGAAATTCTCAATCCCGAACACTTCATCCAACATCACCTTTACGTAATGCCCTATCTTGTAATCAGTATGAAGATATAACGACCCCGAATCAGACAGAAGCTCCCGTATCAATGTAACTCTTTCACGCAGGAATTCGATGAACTCTTTCCCCTGCAAAATATCAGAATAAGCCATTTGTGAAGTGCCCGACTTGCTGATGGTTGAAGCACGTCCGTCATCATCAACCCCGAATGTCCCTCCCGTCGCAAACGGCGGGTCTGTATAAACGAGGTCTATCTTGTTCTTATAGCCATTATCAATCAGCCAGTTCATAGCCGAAAGATTATCGCCTTTGATAAGTATATTTTCCATTAGCTAAATTTGATAAAGAA
>CAYXQT010000070.1:1224-10485 GCA_964466445.1 uncultured Paraprevotella sp.
TGACTGTTCATGACACTGCCCCAGAAGAACGAGCCGACGACCTAAGGCATGAGCCGCGCCTCCGATATTCGTCAAAACGCCCGTTTCATCACGAAATCCAAGTACAGGCGCAGGGCTTCGCCTACCGCCCCGTTCCCGTCCGAGCCTATCAGTCCGACCGCCTGCCCGCGAATTTCGTCCATTTTTCGGCGGGCGTATTCTATGCCGCCCGACTGCTTGGTGAAATCCACCAACGCCGAGATTTCCTCTTCCGTGGCTCTGCCCGCCCGCACTTTCAACGCCATCTCGCGCCACGCCTCTTCCCCGGACTGAAGCACGGCATGCACCACGGGAAGGGTGAGCATGCCCTCCTTCATGTCGTTTCCCGTGGATTTGCCCACTTCAACGTCATAATAGTCGAACAAATCGTCGCGGATTTGGAAGCAGACACCCACGTAAGTGCCGAATTCACCGAGACGGCGGGTTTCATCTTCCGACGCGCCCGACAGCAAGGCACCCACTTCGGCGCACACGGAAAACAAGGAGGCCGTCTTGCGCCGGATTACCTCGAAATACTGATTTTCGCTGATTTCATCGGATTTCACGTTCGACAACTGGCGCAGTTCCCCGTCGGAAAGGGTCTGCCCCAAGCGGGCAACCAAGTCCACCACTCTCAGGTCGCCGGCCATCGCCGCGTGCTTCAGAGCCGTGGACAGGAGGTAATCGCCCGTCAGCACTGCGGCCTTGTTGCCCAAGAGGGCGTTCACGGAGGGTTGCCCCCTGCGCACCGCGCTCTCGTCCACCACGTCGTCGTGCACCAAGCTCGCCGTGTGCAACATCTCCAGACTCGCGGCGGCATGGAGCACGGAATCGTTGATTTCACCGTACTTTTTCGCGGCCAGCAGGGTCAGAATCGGGCGCATCCGCTTCCCCTTGCGGGTCGAAACATGCCGCAAAGCCATCGTGAGGAGAGGATTCCGGCACTGCGAGGTGATGTCGAAGAGCGACTCGAAATCTTTCATTTCACGCTCCACCGGCTTCCGGATTTGGGATAACGCGTCCATACAATCAGCTGATTCCGAAATGCAAAATTACATAAAAATCAGAAGCCTCTCGTGTTTTTTGCGTAAATTTACGGGGAAAATCATCACATCGCATGGACAGACTTTTTTTGCTCGATGCCTACGCGCTCATTTACAGAGCCTACTACGCGTTCATCAAAAGCCCCCGCGTCAACTCGAAAGGGCTTGACACGTCGGCCATCTTCGGCTTTGTCAACACGTTGGAAGAGGTGCTCGAAAAGGAGCGTCCCTCACACATCGGCGTGGCCTTCGACCCCGCGAGCCCCACCTTCCGCCATGAAGCCTACCCCGAATACAAGGCGCAGCGGGAAGAGACCCCGGAAGCCATCCGCGCCGCCGTGCCTGTCATAAAGGACATCATCCGCGCCTACCGCATCCCCATCCTCGAAGCGCCCGGTTTCGAGGCCGACGACGTGGTCGGCACGTTGGCCGCGCAGGCCGCCGGGCACGGGAATCTGGTAACTTACATGATGACCCCCGACAAGGACTACGGCCAACTGGTGAACGAGCGGGTCAAGATATACCGCCCGAAGTTCGGGGGAAAGGACTTTGAAGTCATGGGCGTGAAAGAGGTCACCGAGAAATACGGCATCTCCTCCCCCGCCCAAGTCATCGACATTCTCGGCCTGATGGGAGACTCGTCCGACAACATCCCGGGCTGCCCCGGCGTGGGCGGGAAGACGGCGGCTAAGCTCGTCGGGCAGTTCGGTAGCGTCGAAAACCTTCTGGAACATGCGGAGGAGCTGAAAGGCAGCTTAAGGGACAAGATAGAGGCTCACCGCGACACGATAGCCCTCTCCAAGTTCCTGGCCACCATCCGGACGGACGTGCCCGTCACCCTCGACCTGGAAGCGTTGGCCGCGAAAGAGCCGGACGCGGAGGCTTTGCAACGCCTGTTCGAGGATTTGGAGTTCCGGACCCTGCTGGATCGGAAGTTCCCAAAAAGGCAGCCGAGCGCGGAATCGAGCTTTTTTCAGGGCTCTCTCTTTGCGGAATTTGCGGACGAACGGGCAGGAGCGGAAGAATATTCAAATCTCAGCAAGTACAAAAGGGAGGATTTCGACTACCAACTCATTGAGAAGAAAGAGGATAGGCAACGAATTATTGACTTATTCCTTACAAAGGAATTTCTCAGTATAGACACGGAAACGACAGGAACAGACCCCATCGGCGCCAAACTGGTGGGACTGAGCTTCAGCGTCGAGGAGAACCAAGCCTTTTACGTGCCGGTTCCGCAAGACCGCGAAGAGGCGCAAAAGATAGTCGACGAGTTCAAGCCGGTGTACGAAGACGGGCGGATTCTCAAAATCGGGCAAAACATCAAATACGACCTGATGGTATTGCAGAACTACGGCATCACGCTGGAAGGCGAAATCTTCGACACCATGATTGCCCATTACCTCCTGCAACCGGAACTGCGACACGGCATGGACTTCCTGGCCGAGGCGTACCTGAACTACCGGACTATCCACATCGAAGAACTCATCGGGCCGAAAGGGAAGAACCAGAAAAGCATGGCCGACCTCCCGCCGGCGCAGGTGTACGAATACGCCTGCGAAGACGCCGACGTCACCCTGAAGCTGAAAAACGTGTTCGAGCCGATGCTGAAGGAGGAGGGGTGCTACGACCTTTTCCGCGAGGTGGAAATGCCGCTCATGCCGGTGCTGGCGTGGATGGAACGGAACGGGGTGCGCATCGATGCCGAAGCATTGAAAGAGACTTCCGCGCTCTACACGAAAGAGATGAACCGTCTGGAAGAGGAGATACACGATCTGGCCGGCGGCTCTTTCAACATAGCCTCCCCCAAGCAAGTGGGAGAGCTCCTGTTCGAGAGACTGAAAATAAGCGAAAGACCCAAGAAGACCAAAACCGGGCAGTACGTCACTTCGGAAGAAGTCTTGGAAGCCTTGCGCACGCGACACCCCGTCGTGGAGAAAATCCTGGAGCACCGCGGGCTGAAGAAACTGTTAGGGACGTACATCGACGCCTTGCCCAAGCTCGTCAATCCCGAGACGGGACATATCCATACCTCTTTCAACCAGACCATCACCTCCACGGGGCGGCTGAGCAGCAGCAACCCGAACCTGCAAAACATCCCCGTGCGCAACGAGGAGGGCAAGGAAATCCGCAAGGCGTTCATCCCGGAGCCGGGCTGCGAGTTCTTCTCCGCCGACTATTCGCAAATAGAACTCCGCATCATGGCACACCTGAGCGGCGACCCGCACATGATAGAGGCTTTCCGCGAAGGCCACGACATCCACGCCGCCACCGCCGCGAAAATCTACAAGAAACCCTTGGAGGACATCACGCGCGAAGAGCGGCGCAAGGCCAAGACGGCCAACTTCGGCATCATATATGGCATCACGGCCTTCGGGCTGGCGGGGCGGATGGGGGTCAGCGTGACGGAGGCCAAGGAATTGATTGACGGCTATTTCGCCACGTACCCCAAGGTGAAGGAGTACATGCAGAGGAGCATCGAGACGGCACGCGAAAAGGGTTATGCCGAAACCGTCTGCCACCGCAGATGCTACCTCCGCGACATCGGCAGCCACAACTCCGTGGTGCGCGGCTACGCCGAGCGCAACGCCATCAACGCCCCGATACAGGGGAGCGCGGCGGACATCATCAAGATTGCCATGATTGCCATCTACCGGCGCTTCCGGGAAGAGCACCTGCGCTCCAAAATGATTTTACAAGTGCACGACGAACTGAACTTCAGCGTCTATCCGGAAGAAAAGGAACGTGTGCGGCAAATCGTCATCGAGGAAATGGAACGCGCCTACGCCATGCAAGTCCCTCTCGAAGCCGATTACGGCTGGGGCAAGAACTGGCTGGAAGCGCATTGAGCCGCGGCAACCCGGAGGCGAGGCACCGGACACCGGAAGCGGGGGACGCGCGGACGGAAACGAGGAAGCGCGGGCGGCATCGCGGGGCGGCACGCAAAAAAAGCAAGAACATGAACGTGTCATTTCCCGCATCCCGCATTTATTCTTAATTTTGCACCCGACTAAGTGAAGTAATCGACAAAACGAAACGAACTATGGCTTTGAAAGCAGGTATAGTGGGATTGCCCAACGTGGGCAAGTCGACCCTTTTCAACTGCCTGTCGAGCGCCAAGGCGCAGACGGCGAACTTCCCGTTCTGCACCATAGACGCGCAGATGGGACAAATCACCGTGCCCGACGAGCGTCTGAACAAACTGGCGGAGCTGGTACGTCCCGGCCGCATCGTCCCCGCCACATGCGACATCGTGGACATCGCCGGACTGGTGAAAGGAGCCAGCAAGGGAGAAGGCTTGGGCAACCAGTTCCTCGGCAACATCCGCGAGACCGACGCCGTCATCCACGTACTGCGCTGCTTCGACGACGACAACATCGTGCACGTGGACGGGTCGGTGAACCCCGTGCGCGACAAGGAAATCATCGACACCGAACTTCAGCTCAAAGACTTGGAGACCGTGGAAAACCGCATCAGGCGCGTGGAAAAGGTGGCCAAGGTGGGCGGCGACAAACAAGCCGGAACGGAACTCGACGTGCTGGTGCGATGCAAAGAGGCTCTGGAACAAGGGCGGCCGGCACGCGCCGTCTCCCTCGAAAGCGAGGACGAGCGGCGGGCGGCCAGAAACCTGTTCCTGCTCACGGCCAAGCCGGTGCTCTACGTCTGCAACGTGGACGACGCTTCAGCCGCCAACGGCAATCCTTACGTGGATGCCGTGCGCGAGGCCGTCAAGGGTGAAGATGCCGGGTTGCTCGTCGTCTCCGCGCGGACGGAGGCCGACATCGCCGAACTGGAAAGCCGCGAGGAGAAGCGGATGTTCTTGGAAGACATGGGACTGGAGGAATCGGGATGCGACCGCCTCATCAAGGCCGTCTACCGCTTGCTGGACTTGCAGACGTTCATCACGGCCGGGGAGATGGAAGTAAAGGCGTGGACGTTCCGCAGGGGATGGAAAGCCCCGCAATGTGCCGGCGTCATCCACACGGACTTTGAAAAGGGCTTCATCCGCGCGGAAGTCATCAAGTACGACGACTACATCCGTTACGGGTCGGAAGCCGCCGTGCGCGAGGCCGGCAAGATGGGAGTGGAAGGAAAGGACTACGTGGTGCAGGACGGCGACATCATGCACTTCCGTTTCAACGTATGACACCATGGACAACCTGCTATTTATCACGTGGAACCCCGACCTGTTCGCCTTCCACATCGGCTCGTTCGGCGTGCGCTGGTATTCGCTCTGCTGGTGCCTCGCCCTGCTGGCCGCCTACATGCTGGTGCGCCGCCAGTACCGGCAACAGCGCATCGCGGACAAACTGTTCGACCCGCTGTTCTTCTACTGCTTCATAGGCGTTCTCGTGGGCGCCCGCTTAGGGCACTGCCTGTTCTACGAACCGGACTATTTCCTCGCCCATCCTCTGGAAATGTTCCTGCCCATGCGGCGGACGGCAAACGGGTGGGTGTTCACCGGTTACGCCGGGCTGGCCAGCCACGGCGGCACGATAGGACTGATATTCGCCCTATGGCTGTACGTCAGGAAAACGAAACTGAACATCATGCGCGTGCTGGACAACATCTCCCTCGCCGCCCCGGCCAGCGCCACGTTCATCCGCCTGGGCAACCTGATGAACTCGGAAATCATCGGCAGGCAGACCGACGTGCCTTGGGCTTTCGTCTTCGAGCGCGTCGACATGCTGCCGCGTCACCCCGGCCAGCTCTACGAGGCCGTCTGCTATTTCGTGTTCCTCGTCGCCGGATACGTCCTCTACCGCAAGTATCCGCAGAAGGTCGGCACGGGATTTTACTTCGGTTTCTGTCTGGCCACCATCTTCACGGCGCGTTTCTTCATCGAATATACCAAGGAGGTGCAGGAAGCGTGGGAAGCCTCCATGCCCATCGACATGGGGCAGATACTGAGCATCCCCTTCATCCTGGTGGGCGGCTACTGCATGCTGGGCGGCAGACTCTGCAAGAAATTGGGCGAGAAACGTTAGTACGGCGGCTTCCGGGAGCGCGGTTCCGGCCTTTCGCGGGAAGCCGCGCTCCCGGTTCGCCGGAAACGCGGACAGCGCAACCGTCGAAAAACTACCGGAAACTGTCCGGAAGCCGAAAAAAACACTATCTTTGCCCTCGCGCAAAACCGCTAAACCTCTTCATCATGAAAAAGTTTCCGACTCTCCTGACGCTCCTGCTCGCCGCGTGCGGCGGCATGTGCCAGCCCCGCGTCAGAACCCACGTGCCTTTGGACTCCATCGTCCTGAGCGACCCCTGCATCCTGCCCGACAGTGCCACCATGACTTATTACATGACGGGAACGGGCGGAAAGCTGTGGAAAAGCAAGGACTTGAAGTATTGGGACGGCCCTTACGACGTGGCGGAAACCGACCCCGCCTCCTGGATGGGGCCGAAACCGATGATTTGGGCCGCCGAACTGCACCGTTACAAAGGCAAATACTACTATTTCGCCACTTTCACCAACCGCGCCGTAAGCCTCGGACGTTACAAGGGAAACAATCTGGAACGCCGGGCCTGCCATGTGCTGGTCAGCGACAAAGCCGAAGGCCCCTACCGCCCGATGAAGGACGAAGTCTACCTCCCGGCGGACAAGCTGACGCTCGACGGCACCTTGTGGACGGACACGGACGGAAAGCCTTACATGGTCTACTGCCACGAATGGCTGCAGAACGGGGAGGGCACAATCGAAAAAATAGAGCTGAAACCCGACCTGAGCGGCAGCGTCGGCAAAGGACGGTTGTTGTTCAAGGCCGGCGCGTCGCCGTGGAGCCGGGAAGTCGTCGAAGGCGATACGCTCCCCAACCGCGTGACGGACGGCCCTTACTTGTTCCGCACGCGGACGGGGCGGCTGGGCATGATATGGACGAGTTGGGTTTATGAGGCCTATACCCAAGGGGCGGCCTATTCGGAGAGCGGCACGTTGGACGGTCCGTGGGTGCAGGAAGAAAAACCCGTCACCCCGCCCGACTTCGGTCACGGCATGTTGTTCCGCACGTTCGACGGCAGGCTGCTCATGTCCGTCCACAGCCATGAAAACGTCCGCGGCCGCTATCACCGCGTGCCCCACCTCTTCAACGTGGACGATACCGGCGACAAGATTGTCGTGAAAGAAGAATACCGACGAGACTAAAAGGGGATTTGCCGTGCGGACGGCACCCTTTTCCCGTTCCTCTTCCATACATCCTTTTCCGGGACGACCCGGATACCTTGCTTCTCTCCCCTCCCGCACTTTAACCCCTCCGCCCGTTTTCAGGCACCCGGCGGCAATGAATGCGCCGATGGCTTTCCGGCAAACCCTCTCTTTCCCTCACTTGGACGGCAGAGAGGGGACAGCCGCGCTTGGAAAGCGCGTTTCCGCTTTATCCCGTCGAGGTGGAACTTGGACATTGTCGTTCACGCATGACGGGTGGCAAATGACACGTCAAAACGTTCCGCAAGGGATAGTCAGCAACGGCCAGCCCTTTCTTGCGCCCCGCACTCCGGAAGTGAACCGTACTTCACCCTTTCCGCCCCGCACGAATATTCATAAACAGTCCGCTTTCAAGCGGGACTCCGCCGAAGGAAGCGACGGAGGCTTGTCCCCGTGCGGGATTCAAAAGCCTGCCGCGCTTCCCTAAAATACATGAAAAACTTGGTAACTTGCCATACATTTATTAATTTCGCTCCAAATCGCCGGGAACATGGGATGCCCTGAATGCAAATGTCCGGAACGAGTCAAAGGCAATCCTATGAGAGGGTGCGGCGGCGCAAGTGTAAGCCGTGCGGGGGCAATTGCAACGTCGATTACGTTCCCGTCGGCCTCAAGGGACGGAAACGCCGCCGGGGAGACGGACGCAAGATGTACAAACCGAAAACATATCATCATGAAAACAAGAAAGACTTCATTCATCCTATTGTTGACTTTAATTTTTCCCATCATGGCAAAATCACAAGTGAAAATCCGGCAGACAGCCGGACGCGACGCGCTCGGCGGGTTCGCGCCCGAGTTCGCGCACCTGAACGACGACATCCTCTTCGGGGAAGTATGGAGCCGCAACGACCTGCTTTCGCTCCGCGACCGCTCCGTCGTCACGGTGGTGGCCCTCATGTCGCAGGGGCTGACCGACTCCTCTTTCAGGTATCACCTCGAGACGGCAAAGAAGAACGGCGTGACCCGCACGGAGATGGCCGAAATCCTCACCCACGCCGCGTTCTACGCCGGTTGGCCCAAGGCATGGGCGGCATTCCGCATGGCCAAGGAAGTATGGGGCGGGGAGGCCGACAGCGTGGCCGCCGGCTCGGTGGAAGCCTACGCGCAAACCATCTTCTTCCCGGTGGGACAGCCCAACGACGCATACGCGCGGTATTTCGTAGGCCGGAGCTACCTCGCCCCCATCGTGAAGGAAGGCGTACCCGTGGCCAACGTGACCTTCGAGCCGGGCTGCCGCAACAACTGGCACATACATAAGGCAGACAAGGGCGGCGGACAGACCCTCATCTGCGTGGGCGGGCGCGGCTACTATCAGGAATGGGGCAAGGCTCCCGTGGAACTCCGCCCCGGCGACACCGTCCACATCCCGGCGGGCGTGAAGCACTGGCACGGGGCCGCCCCCGACAGCTGGTTCTCCCACCTCGCCATCGAAGTCCCCGGCGAGAACACCGCGAACGAGTGGCTCGAACCCGTGGACGAAGAGGAATACGCCAAGCTGAAGTGAGCCGCCGGAAGGCCGCCTGACATTCTGGCAAGGCGACATTCGGCGGAAGCCGCATTTTTCGAGGGTGCGGCGAACGACCGGACGGCCACTCAAAAGACGGCTTGCGGAAACTGTTTCTTCCGGTCGGTTAACAGGAAAGCCGCCCGCCTGCCGCTTCTGCGGAACAGGCGGGCGGCGGACATCCCGGCGGGGACTGATGCCCTCCGCCGCATCCTTATCGCGCGTTCTTCCTTTGCGCGATTCTCTCTTTCATCCTCTTGTGCAAGCCCCTCCGACCGCGGCGGCTTCCGTCCGTGACGCTCTCCTTCACGGGACTGTAGCCCGCGGCGGACTTGTAGCTTATGCTGCTCGCGTTGCCGTAGACGAAGCGGACAGTACCTCCACTCGAATTTATCCTGTTTACGGAACCGTCCTCGTTATAGTCCACACCTTTGAGAGTATAGGTAGTAGTATTATGATAGTCATCGGAGTTCTCTTTGATTTCGGTCTCCGTATACACG
>CAYXQT010000071.1:0-10288 GCA_964466445.1 uncultured Paraprevotella sp.
TGAAGCTCTCCAGCGGGGAGCAACGGCTCTGCCTGCTGGCCCGCGCGTTCGTCAAGGACCCGGAACTGCTCATCTTGGACGAGCCGCTGCACGGTCTGGACGACCGCAACCGCCGCTTGGCGCAGGAGGTCATCTCGGCCTTTTGCCGGCGGAGGGGCAAGACCATGATCATGGTGACGCATTACGCCGAGGAACTGCCCGACGTCATCACGCAAAGCCTGTTCCTGGAAAAGAACGAGTGACGTGCGGCCCGCCGTGAAAAGCATGATATTTGCGCCCCCTCGGACCAAATGCCCGTCAATGCCTCGTCGGAAGCAAGCGGCATCTCCCCAAGGCGGCAAGCATCCGCACAGACAGATACCCGCACAGGCAAGAGCTTCCGCCTCCCGACAAATCCTGAATTTGTCGCGAAAGGTATGCGTTCCTCCAAAGAAGTACAGGCCAAGATAAACGCGAGGCCAAGGGAGAAACGCGATTTCTCAACACCGAAATGCGATTCCTTCAAACATCTCCTCTAATTTTGCACTTGCCAGTTGACATCCGACAGGGCTTTTCGCTCATCTTGACTCAACATAATCACAGTACAATATGAAAGAGGAAACCAAATAATTCTAAAGTCATCATCCAATGCCTAACACCGGGCATCCTTGCCGCAAACGACGCAAACGCAACAACGCCTCATAATAATAATAATCGGCATAGATGATGGAAGCGTCTATCTCGCTCCCGGCTGGATGATTTCCCGTGCTGTGAAGCAGGAAAGACACGCAACGTTCCCCGCTCCGGTAATTCCGGCTCAGGGAATACAACATGTTCTCCGCCGCCTCGCGGTATTGCCGTCCTTTCACACCGTCCACATAACCGCTCAACTCCAACAAGGCGGAAGCCGTCACGCAGGCTGCCGAAGCATCCTTGGATGCCGATGGTGACGGGTCGTCGAAGTCCCACAACGGCACCCAATCGTCCGACCGTTCTGGCAAACGTTTGAGGTACACGTCCGTCACCTTTTGCGCAAAGGCCAAAAAGCGAGGGTCACGGGTCTCGCGATACACCATCGTGTAACCGTAAACAGCCCAAGATTGCCCCCTCGCCCACATCGACTGGTCGGAATACCCTTGACGCGTGACGCATTTTATCAACTTACCGCTCACCGTATCGTAGACCGCCACATGATAGCAAGAGCCGTCCTCACGGAAATGGTTGTTCATCGTCGTCTCGGCATGGCGCACGGCAATATCGTACAGTTTCTGTCCTCCACCGTTGCGGGATGCCCAAAAAAGCATCTCCAAATTAATCATGTTGTCCATGATGGTATTGTGCGGCCATCCTTGTTTTTCGACCTCGCGCGGCCAACTCAGAATTGTACCTATGCGGGGATTGAAAAGCTTTGCCAGTTGATTGGCCGTGCACACAATGACATCCCGGTAGGACGCGCAGGGAACGACACGCATTCCGTTACCGAAACTGCAATACACCAGAAAGCCCAAATCATGGTCGAACGGGTCGCGGTCGGCCAGATAAGCCAGCGAAGCCGTATAGTTCCGAGCCTGACGTTCGATATAAGCCTCGCCGCTATATTCATAGTCATACCACAACACGCCCGGCCAAAAGCCGCTACACCACTCTCCGGGCACGGCGGGACGACAGTTCCACTCCTTCCGGCCTTCCTTCAAATCTTCCGCAAGGATATTGCGCGGCATCCGGGCATAGTCCCATCCGCCGTCCTTTTTCAAACCCGCCAGTGCGCGTGCCACCTGACGATGACAATATTGCAGGTCGCCCTCTACATCGACCCGCTGTCGGGCTACTACCGGACGACAACACAATACCAACAAAAATAATCCATAAATTACTCGTTTCATTGCCACATTCTGAAAAAATCCATTTACCTTGACGAACTTTGAACGGCTTGCCGTAAGGGGTAAAACGTCTGTTCATCGAAATTGTAAGCAAAACGGCACACGCTTTTTCTGGATACTTGCACTCGAAAACAGGCTGGACGGCTCGCCGTGGGTGAAGA
This sequence comes from uncultured Paraprevotella sp., assembly GCA_964466445.1. Taxonomy (GTDB): domain Bacteria; phylum Bacteroidota; class Bacteroidia; order Bacteroidales; family Bacteroidaceae; genus Paraprevotella. The sequence goes on from CAYXQT010000071.1 coordinate 2,021, forward strand.
TATGATAGCCTGACGTTCGGACAGTCCGAAACCCGTCAACCTTTCCGCAGATTCCTTTCCGCCTTTCCCGGCATCCTTGCAAATCCTCTGAACGAGGATGAAACAAGTCTTTAGAATGAAGAACGGGCAAGCCGGACGCACAGGAGAAGCTGAAGTCGTCATATAGAAATCATTCCCCACGGCACAGGCATCGGGGGCGGAATAATCCGCATGAATCACAGGATTCTTGTACATACCGTTGCCCAAAACGAGCAACCAGACTTTGGACAAGTACTCGGAAAGTTGCACGGCAAGCGGAAGCCCTCCGCAAGGGAGACAACCGCACATAACCACCTGTGACATTCTTTTCGATAAACTTCGTTTCATCATCGCATTCTTTCAGTTTGATTCGGCTTGTAATCTTCCCCTCCCTCTCGTTTAAGGAATACAAAAAACTTGCAGAAAACAAATTCCGTCCTTTGCAAGGTTCCTTTCCACTACCGGACAACCCCTTAAATCTCAATCAGGCTGAAAGAGTAGGCCGGAAGTTCATAGTCGAATTCGGGTGTCACCTTGATGCCGCTCTCCTGCGGACGCGCGTCGCGGTCGTCCCAATTGCCAGTCAGAAGGTGCAGGCGGGCATCCACGCTCCGCGCCTCGCCGAAACGGTCTTTCAGGCTCGACAAGTCCAGTTTCCCTTTCACGGGTCGGTTCAGGAGGTTTACCATCTTGATGTACACCTTTCCCGACTTGGAATCGCGCACCGTGCTGACGGCCAGACGCTCGCGGACTCCTTTCCGGCTTTCGTTCACCGAAAGAGTGCTTTCCATGTACTCGTCGCCGCAATAGTTGCCGCAAAGTTTCTGCACGTAGTAACCTACCGTGGGCTTCACTTCCTTGTTGTTGAAATAAATCATGTCGGGATTCCATTGCGTATGGTGTTCCTTGGCTAACAAGGGAGCATACGAACTCATGGCCACCACGTCGCCGTTACGCTCCAAGCCGCAAATGTGCAGGGCTTCACACAATGCCGTCTCGATGTCGCTGTGTCGACCAAGACCGTGCGCCGCGTATTCGCCCAAATACACCTTGGAGCCGACGCGGTCGTATTGATCATAATAGTCCTGATGATGTATGAACCATCCGGGTGGCTGATAGTAATGCTCGTCTATCATGTCGATTTTGTTGTCCTTGGCCAACCGCCAACCGGCTTCGTAGTCACTGCCTTCCGACCACGGCCCCGCCGTGCCGCAGACTGTAATGTCGGGGTATTTCTCCTTCACGGCTCTGACAATCATCAGGTAGCGTTCCTCGAACGTCTTGGATATCAAGTCTTCGTTACCTATGCCGATGTACTTCAGGTTGAACGGTGCGGGATGACCTTGTTCGGCACGCAACTTGCCCCACTTCGTAGTCTCGGCATCCCCGTTGGCCCACTCGACAAGGTCAAGTACGTCCTGCACGTATTCCGGCATCTTGTCCATCGGGATGCCTCCCTGCTGTCCGTCGCCCCGGTCGCTTGAGTTCTGGCAACTCACGCCGGCGGCCAAAACGGGTAACGGCTCGCATCCTATGTCTTCGCAAAACTGGAAGTATTCGTAGTATCCCAATCCTTTCGTCTGATGATAACCCCAGATGTTACGTTGCGGCTTGCGGGCTTCGAGCGGCCCTATCGTCTCTTTCCAATTATATATGTTGTGCAGACCGTCACCATGAGCCACGCAACCTCCGGGAAAACGCATGAACTTCGGTTTCAAGTCGGCCAACGTCCGGGCCAGATCAGGCCGCAAGCCGTTCTTGCGCCCGTTGAACGTCCGTTGCGGGAACAGGGAAATCATGTCCAAGGCCACTTTGCCCGCCCCCGTCGGTTCCACTTTGAGCGAGGCGGCATCGGCATCGGCATCAGCCTCCATCACTGCGGTCATTTTCTTCCAGTCCGTCTTGGGCGTTCCGAGCGTGGTCTGAGCCACTACCCGTCCGTCCTGCACGAGGCTCACCCGTATCTTTCCGCCCTTTCCCTCCAATTGCTTGGCAAACATTGACAAGTCATATTTTTCTCCCTTGCGGATGAGAATGCCGTCGAAACCGCCGTTCAGCAAGGCCACGCGCCCCGGTCGGCTCACGTCCACGACGGCATGATTCGGGTTGTTTTCATGGATGGGTTCGGAAGTCTGTATCTCCCATGTTCCCCCGTCGCCTTCCAACGTCCACGCGAAGTCGGCTTTCCATTCCTTGTTTCCGCCTTTTACGTCGGCTTGTGAATATTCGAAGTCACGGTTCTGCACCAGTTCGGCATACAGACCGCCGTCCGCCGCGTAATTGATGTCCTCGAAAAAGATTCCAATCAACTTGTCGCTGATTTTCTTCGTCCTGCCTGCGTCTATCTTGATAGTCGCTTCGAGAGGTTTCAACCCTTGGAAACGCGCCTCGTTATCGCGTGCCAACTCTCCGTCGAGCGCAGTCCGGTATGCCGCGCTCTCCGCGGCCTCCGTCATACGCTCCACTCCGGCATACGACACCTTGAACACCCGTCCGTCCACCGTCCGCCCATCCACTGATGCTTGTTCCGTCACCGACGGGTAAGCGGAAGCGTCGACCTTGCGCGGTTTGCCGAAATTGTAAAAGTCCTTGGATTCCGTTTCGTACACTCCGCCGTCCTTGGTTTTGAACAGTACCCTGTAAGTAGCCGTGGCAGCATCATACGACAAGACGGGAGCGACACAACTGCCGACTCCTTCCATGAAAGGATAATCCTGCGGTTGCCATTTTATCAAGTCGGCACTTTCAGCCACGGCAAACCGGTTGGTGTAATCGTTCACTTGGAACACACAGCGCCACGTCCCGTCCGGCATCTGCAACAAGTCCGGACTGTACATCTTCTTTTCCCGTCCCCACGCCCCGAAGTCGCTCTTGACGAAGGCATGGCCGGAGCCGATTCCTTTCCACACTCGTCGGTCTGCACTCCATGCAAAATGCAAGCCGTCGTCCGCCCGCACATTATAGGCCATGAGGTACACCGAGTCGGGGACGGCAGCCGTGACCGGGCCGTAAATCCACGACCCCCATCCTGACAAAGCCACGGAAAGAGCCTTGCATACGAAATGTCTTTTCATGCTTGTTGACACTTATGGTTAAACAAATGCGCTGTCGTGCCGCCTATAATCCCATTCGTCAATCTTTCAGTCCCAGTTGCCTAATCAGGATATCCGTCGCCACGCCCCTGCTCTTCAGTTCCAGCACAGCCCTGCGTTCTTCTTTCGTCGTATTCGGATCCAACAGGTAAATTACGGTATATCTTCCGGCACGCCCGGTAGTATAGGCTCCGTCGACCCAATGCAACCACTCGGGTTTTTCTCCCTTGAAAGCCAACGTCCAACCGTTTCCGTAAGTCTGGAACGTCACGCTGTCGCGCTCCTGACGGGCAGTGTCCTGCAACGTGAACCGATAGTTGTCGCGCGTCGGACGTTCGATATTCAGATAGTGATACTGTGTATAGGGAACCGGCAACGTATTACCGTCGGCATGGAAGTAGATATAGCCCGTGCGAACCGTGTCCGTGTTGTTCACATCTAACTTCACCCTAATCTTTTCCACCATATAATATCCGTCGGGTACTGTCCCGTCCATTGAATCCTCGCTGACATGCATCCATTCGGCTGGCACGGAAATAGACCAGTCATACGTGGAGGCGAATATCAACGTGTCGACGGTCTGGTCGGCATAAAGTCTGGAGCCGTATCCGGACGGATAAAGGATTTGCGCAAAATCAAAGGTATTGTCCTTGTCGTTGCAAGCCGCAAACAAGACAACGGCCAACGCGGCTGAAAAACGAACCATTTTCTTCATTTCGCTATTTTTATTTAATGACGGACAAAGATAGACAAATAATTGAGAATATCGCTCTTTATCCTTACCTTTGCAACATGCAGAATCCTTTTTATAACGATATTTATGAAATCTTGTTGGCGAGTGGCCGCGAAGGACTGCCCGTGAGAGCCATTGCCAAACAAGTCTACAACCGGCACGCAGGGCTGTTCAACACGGGACTGACATACGAGAGGGTCTATCGTAACGTGCACTTCTTCTTACGGGCGCAGTCCTGCAAACCGTCGTCACCTTTCATGGGGACAATCGGTCGCGGCCGGTATGCCTTGAAACCTGACGCCTGCCGCCAAATGCGAATTGATTTCACCGAAAACCGTTCGGAAGAAGTTGCTGAACCTCCTGAAAAAGAAAGAAAGGCAACAGATTACCCGACCTTGTTCTGACCGCGACAAGTGTTTCTCAAAAAGGATTCGGGGATGAAAAACCCTGTCCGTGCTACGAACCGAACGATACGGCACATACTATAGAAAAGGAAGGAGAAGTCGTTCTCCCGACTATTTCGTGTGTTCCTTAATACCGTGGTATCTTATCCATCCTCACCACTTTGGCGGGATAGTCCGTTGCTTTTACCTTTCCAGCCTTACCGGTGTACTTTGTTTCGCACAAGCGACCGGTCGTATGAGGGGACATCGCCACGAAAACAAACCACTCCCCCATAAGTTCCGGTTATAAAGTTCGATTTCCTATTATATATATGAATGTTGGTCATGCGCAATCAATACCACTCGACATTCGAGCTGTAACTGCTTTGTTTCTTCCATTTCAGCACGTCGGCCAGTTCGGAGGCGTTGGCCGAAAAGGTGAAGTTATAAGAAGAGTAAGGGCTCAGCACCACGCTTGCTGTCATGGAAAAGCAATGCAGGTCGCGCGAGACGGAGGCCGTCGTCATGGACAAGCGGTGATAGTTGAAGTCATACCCGGAAGAATAAGTCAGGTTCCACCCGTCAGAGATGCGGATGTTTCCCGAGAAGTTCAGCGTGTGGGTCAGTTTGTAAGGGTAGCGCATCTTCTTCACGCGGATTTGCGCGCTTGTGTTTTCCGACATGGTCACGCCGTAGGACACGGTGAACGACCACGGCAACTGGAATTTCAGGTAGCCGTCTTCATTCACTTCGGCCTTTTGCGGTTCCTTCCGGGTGCCGGCCAGCTCCGATTTCTTGCGGTCGGGGTCTATGTTCGTGTCGCCGACTTCTTCCTCTTCTTCGCCTTCGGTCTCCTCTTTCGTTTCGTCGCTCTGGTCTTTTCCCCACCCGAAAAGTTTCTTGAACGTCTCGTTGTTGAACGTGTAGGAGAAGTTCTGCGACATCCCCTGAAAACGTCCGAAACGCCCGTATGACCATTCCGTGCGGTCGCCCACCTGCACTCTTCCGTTTTCGTCGAACTCGTATGCGTAAGTGGCGAACCGGGCGTTCATGCTGAACGTGTAGTTCCACGGAGTCTTGATGCGCACCCTCATGGACAAGTCGCTCCACGGCCGCCGCTCGGCCGCCATGTTGTAGCTCAAGTTCGCCCCCAGCTCGTCGATGAGGCTGACTTTCCGGAGCGAATCGTTCTTCGTGCGCACTTTCATCTCGATGTTGTTGGAGATGTCCATCGACACGTTGCCCGTCTTGCCTCTCCCCGGCACGCCGTAGAGGCTGCCGCTGTAAGGGGAGTAGCTCACCGTGGAGACGTTGCCGTTCTGGTCCGTCTTCACATACGTCGCGTAATAGCCGTAACGGGAGGCACCGAAGTCCGGCGCGTAATTGAAGCTCACGGTGGGCGTGAAAACGTGGCGGATGGTCTGTATCCTCTTGCCGAACAAGGGCGTGTAGAAGCCGTAAAGCTTGGTCGTCGCCGATATGCTCATGTCGTAATTATACACGTTCCGGAAGCCCCAGAGCGTGTCGTTCACCTCCCGTTGCTTCCCCTCGTCCCACCTTTTCATGACCTTGTGCGTGTACATGCGGTCGGTGAAGTTGAACTGCGGCGTGATGTTGATGTAGTTGAACAAGGTGAACGTCGCGCTGACGGGTATGCTGTGCCGCATGCCGTTGCGCCAGTCCTTAATCAGGTTGGACTTGAACAACAGGTCTTCCTTCGTGTCTATGCTGTTGCTGAAGTTGCCCGTATAGCTCAGTGCTATCTTCTCGTACCAGCGTTCCTTGCCCGCCGCTTTCCTGCGCTTGAAGGGATAGAAGCGCGCCAAGGTGATGTCAAGGTTCGGCAAGGTCATCGACAGGGATGAATCCTGGATGCTTTGCGACAAGTTGGAAGAACCGGAAAGGGTCAGCCCTATCCGCTCGAACGTCTTGGAGTAGGCCACGCTCGACGTGCGCGTGCTCTGCGTGTAGTTCACCGGGTTGTACATGCTCGTCAGGTTGTTGCGCTCGTAGTTGGAGGTGGCGAAGTTCACGCTGGCGGAGAAGCTCTGCGTAGGGTTGGCCTTGGGATCCTGCCGGTGCGTCCATTGAATCTTGAAACTGGTGGACTTTGCATAATCCGGCATGTTCTTTTCCCCTTCCACCGTGTTCTGGTAACTTAGGTAGAAGTTCCCGTTGAAGCGGTAACGCTTGCGGTAATTGGATTGCGCGTTAAGACCCCACGACCCCTTAGTGTAGATTTCCCCGATGAGCTTCAGGTCTATCAGGTCGTTGATGGCGAAATAATACCCGCCGTCGCGCAAATAGAATCCGCGGATGCTCTCGTCGCCGAACGTGGGCGGGATGATGCCGGATGAATACTTCTTGCTGAAAGGGAAGAACCCGTAAGGGACGGCCAAAGGCAGAGGCACGTCCTCCACCACCAGGTAGGCCGGGCCGAAGACGACGTTCTTTCCCGGCCTCACTTTCGCGCGGGTCAGTGCCAGATAGAAATGGGGATGCCGGGCGTTGCAGGTCGTGTACTTCCCGTGGCGCAGGAACATCACGCCTTCCGCGTCGCGCTTGGACTCCTCGCTGATGAGGAAGCCGTCGCCCTGCTGAGTATATACGTTGTCGATGAACGCCTTGCGGGTCTTGAAATTGTAGCTGATGCGTTCCGGCTCGTACTGGTCGCCTCCCTGCTTGAACACCGGCTGGTTCTGCACTTTCCCGGTCGAGTCGGGACGCCCCACGGCATGCACGATGCTACTGTCCAGATTCATCGTAATCCAATCGGCTTGCAACTCCAAGTTGGTGTAGTTCACTTTGCTGTTGCCGTACAGGTTGGCGTTTCCCAACCCCGCCTCGAAAGTCACCGAATCGGATGCCGTGTATTCTACCGGCTGGTCGAGCACCGACTTGCTCACCTTGGCAGTGTCTTCCGCCAAGGTGTCGGCCTGCACGCTGTCCGTTGCCGCAACGATGGCGGTGTCCGCCCCGGCGACTCTCCCCCGCACGCTGTCGTCCGCCGCCGTCCCGTCCGGGTCGACGGGCATCGTGTCGTTCCGCAAAGAGTCCGCTTCATAAGGCGAATCCTGCGCGGACATTTCCACCGCGGATATCGTGTCGTTCCGCAAGGAATCGGCAAGGTCGTCTTCCTTTGCCAGACTGTCGGGCGCATCCCCTTCCGCCACGGCGTAAGCATACGGATGCCCCCCGTCCCATCCGCCTTGCGCCAGCATGCAGAATGAACTGCCTGCCAAAAGAAAAGATATAGCAACTTTTGTCTTCAACCGAGTTCTGTCTTGTCCTGAACAGTAGCGGGTGCAAAAATACATAAAATCCGCTTAATGTCTGATGTTTTCCGCAAAAAGTTCCATCCAACGCCGAAAACGCCGCGCCCCTTCCTCGCCGTACCTGCTCACGCTCTCCAATGTCTGTTCCGGTGTCTTTTCCCGGTCTGGAGCGGATTTGGAATAAAACTTGTCCGCGTAACAAACCAACTGCTCTTCCAAAGTCTCCGGGCAATAATCCCGCACCGGCAGGGGCAAGCCTTGAGCCGCGATTTCCTCCCGCGAAATCCCCGCGCCCGTGTGGCGCTCGCACACCCTGGCATGGCGCGGGAAGCCTTCCGCACGCAACATCTCCGCGCCGAGGTAACCGTGGCATACGTAAGGCGCGTCCCCCGTACACAGGATACCGGGGGCATGGGTGCGCAGGATGCCGATGTCGTGCAACAAGGCGGCTTCTTCCAGGAACGCCTTATCCAAATCCAGTTCGGGATGGAACGCCGCGATTTTCAGGCAACGGTCGGCCACCTGACGGCTGTGTATCCATAAAAGTTCCCTCAAGCGGGGATTGTCGGCGTAATATTTATCTATCAGGGCTATCGCGTCCATTTTGGTCCGGTTCGACTTTACCGCCTCAAAAGTACGACAAAAAACAGTGTTTTCCCAAGAACTGCCCTTAAAATACGTGACGCGAAACCAAACGCGGCGGGTGTGTGCAGAATCAACGGGCAAGTGCAAAATCAGAGGAAATGTTTGAAGAACTCGCATTTCGG
>CAYXQT010000072.1:0-3700 GCA_964466445.1 uncultured Paraprevotella sp.
AGCCGCGCGATGGGCACGCGGAATGGAGAACAAGATGCATAGTTCATGCCTATCTTGGCACAGAACATCACGGAAGACGGCTCGCCGCCGTGCTCGCCACAGATGCCCGTGCGGATATTCGGTCGTACACTGCGTCCCTTTTCCACCGCTATTTGGATGAGTTGCCCCACACCGTTCCTGTCCAGCACTTGGAAAGGATCCACTTTCAGGATTTTCTTTTCCAGATAAGTAGGCAAGAAACTGGCGATGTCATCGCGGGAATAGCCGAAAGTCATCTGTGTCAAGTCGTTCGTCCCGAAAGAGAAATATTCTGCTTCCGTGGCGATGCGGTTGGCGGTCAATGCCGCGCGAGGGGTCTCTATCATCGTGCCGATTTCAAATTCCACCTCGATGCCTTCCTCGGCGAACACTTTCTTGGCCGTGGCCAAGATTACTTCTTTCTGTTGCTTGAGTTCGTAAAGGATGCCCACCAACGGCACCATGATTTCAGGCCGCGGATCCTTACCCTCTTTCTTCAGTTCGCAGGCAGCACTCAAGATGGCGCGAGTTTGCATCTCGGTGATTTCCGGGAAAGTGATTCCCAGACGGCAACCGCGGTGTCCCAGCATCGGGTTGTTCTCGGCAAGACTTGACACGCGTTTCTGTATCTCTTCCACGCTGACACCCATGTCTTCGGCCATCTTTTGCTGTCCTTTCAAGTCGTGCGGCACGAACTCGTGGAGCGGGGGGTCAAGCAGACGGATGTTCACCGGACAACCATCCATGGCCTCCAAGATGCCCTTGAAATCGTTCTTCTGGTAGGGAAGGAGCTTGGCCAATGCCTTTTCACGCCCTTCCGCGCTGTCGGCCAGTATCATTTCGCGCATGGCGACAATCTTCTGATCCTCGAAGAACATGTGTTCCGTACGGGTCAGGCCGATGCCTTTCGCTCCGAAAGAACGGGCTACCTGTGCATCGTGCGGCGTGTCGGCGTTCGTCCGCACCTGAAGTTTGGTGTACTTGTCGCACAAGTCCATCAACGCCTTGAAGTCGCCGGAAAGTTCCGCCGCCTTGGTCGGTATTTCTCCCGCGTAGACTTGTCCCGTGGATCCGTTCAAGGAAATGTAGTCGCCCTCCTTGTATGTGACACCTTCTATCTTTACGGTCTTGTTCTTGTAGTTCACGTCGATTGCTCCGGCACCGGACACGCAACATTTCCCCATACCGCGGGCTACCACTGCCGCGTGGGAGGTCATGCCGCCGCGGGCGGTAAGTATGCCTTCGGCCGCCGACATGCCAGCCAAATCCTCAGGAGAGGTCTCGATACGAACCATGACCACCCGGTGGCCGTCCTCGCGCCACTTTTGGGCATCATCGGCATGGAACACGATTTGCCCGCAGGCGGCACCCGGGGAAGCCGGCAACCCTTGCGTAATCACCTTGGCTTCTTTCAGTGCGTCCTTGTCGAACACAGGGTGGAGAAGTTCGTCCAGCTTTTGAGGTTCGCAACGCAACAGAGCCGTCTTCTCGTCAATCAGCCCCTCACGAACCAAGTCCATCGCTATCTTCACCATGGCCGTGCCGGTGCGCTTGCCGTTACGAGTCTGCAAGAACCAGAGTTTGCCCTCTTGAACGGTGAACTCCATGTCCTGCATATCCCGGTAATGCTTTTCCAACTTGTCTTGGATGGCATCGAGTTCCTTGTAGATTTCCGGCATGGCTTCTTCCATAGAGGGGTACTTGGCGGCACGCTCTTCCTCCGGGATGCCCCGTAAGGCGGCCCAGCGGCGCGAACCTTCCTTCGTGATCTGCTGCGGGGTGCGGATACCGGCCACGACATCCTCGCCTTGTGCGTTCACGAGATATTCGCCGTTGAACAAGTTCTCCCCCGTGGCGGCATCGCGACTGAAGCAGACACCCGTGGCCGATGTCTCGCCCATATTGCCGAACACCATGGCCATGACGGAAACGGCCGTGCCCCATTCGTCGGGTATGCCCTCCATCTTGCGGTAGAGGATGGCACGTTCGTTCATCCAGCTGCGGAACACCGCGCAGATAGCACCCCAAAGTTGCTCCATCGGGTCGGTGGGGAAGTCTTTTCCCGTCTGCTCCTTGATGGCTTTCTTGAAGCGAACCACCAAATCTTTCAGCTCATCAATGGATAAATCCTTGTCCAATTTTATCTTTCTGACGGCTTTCACCTCTTCAATGATGGCCTCGAACGGATCGATGTCTTCCTTCTTCACCGGCTTCATGCCCAATACCACGTCGCCGTACATCTGCACGAAACGGCGATAGGAATCATAGACGAAATGCGGGTTTCCCGTCTTGCGCACCATGCCTTCGGCCACCTCGTCGTTCAGACCCAGATTGAGGATAGTATCCATCATGCCCGGCATCGAAGCCCGCGCGCCGGAACGCACGGACACGAGCAATGGGTTTTGCATGTCGCCGAACTTGCTGTTCATCAAGTTCTCGATGTGACGCACTGCGGCATAGACCTCGTCCTGAAGCATTTCCACGATTTTCTCCTGCCCCACTTCGTAGTACTCGTTGCATACATCCGTTGAAATGGTGAAGCCGGGAGGCACGGGGATGCCGATAAGGTTCATTTCCGCCAGATTGGCACCCTTTCCGCCAAGTTCCTCTCTCATTTGGGCATTGCCCTCCGCCTGCCCGTTGCCAAAAGTGTAAACTCTTTTTTCGCTCATATTCAAAACTTGTACTTTAATTAGTTAACAAATTACATTTCTGCGAAAGTACTCAAAAAAAGACGGTATGCAAAAGGAAAAGCAAGAAAAATGCAAAAAAAACTGCTTCAAAGTTTCCCATAAGAGGCGCAACGCCCGTTCCGATAAGTCAGTCCCACATTTGGCAGACAAAATCCGAAGATGTTTGAGGATTGGCAAGCCACACGTCAGACGAACCGGCTTGTCGGGACAACAACAAGTGCGATGGTATTTTAAGGGACGACTATTTATAATCAATTAACCGATTACAAAGTAATAAGAGCGATTTCCAAGTACAGCTATTTGAAGTTGCGCTTCGTTGTTGTCAAATCATTCTTCCGTTCTTGTGGAGTCAAGTCCAAAGTTCATCCCCGTGTCCAGAACTTCATCTTTTGTAATCCGATAACTGCCATTGGGCGAAACGGTGATTGACAGCGGGAGAAAGATGTCCGAAGCCGGATAACTGACACTGGCGGCAAAGCACAGGTTGTCGCCCTCCGCCTTATCGAAAGCCATCCCCTCCAAAATAGCGTGGGATAGAAAATCTTTCTCAATATAGTTCTTGAAGAGGTCTTTGGTAAAGACTTTATTGAAGATTTCTTTCCCCTCACAGTTCACGCGCAACCGGATGTAATTGTCGGCATAGCGTGTTCCGTTGTCCCCTGTTACTAACGGAAGCGTGTCGCTCACTTTCCGTACGATGTCATATGTGTACCGTGTTTGTCTGGCTTTGACTTCTGCACTATAATGATATTCTTTCATTTCTTGCACAGTGTTCGTCGTGTCCGGTTTTTCATATTCACCGTATCCGTTCTCGGTTTGCGGGCTATTCCCGCCACAACTGCAACACAGCAGTACGGCACACGCCATGTATGGGAATTTGGAATGGGTTCGCATTTTCTTCTTTTTCTCAACAATTTTGCAAAGGAACAAAAAAAAGGTGAGTTGGACAAGTTCATCCATTATATTAATAAGGAATCCGCCGGCGTGCG
>CAYXQT010000072.1:3800-10213 GCA_964466445.1 uncultured Paraprevotella sp.
CCTTCCGTCCAAAGGAACGGCAGTTTTTTGTCCTGACGGCGCAAAAATTCCGTTTTTTTACGTACATTTGCAACTGGGTATCTAACAAACAAGACAATGGGAGAACAAAAGCACAACTTGTACGTCATCGCAGGTTGTAACGGTGCGGGAAAGACCACGGCCAGCTTCACCATACTGCCGGAGATGCTGGACTGCCGCGAATTTGTCAATGCGGACGAAATCGCGGCGGGGCTGTCTCCGTTCAATCCCGAAAGCGTGGCCATTCAGGCGGGACGCTTGATGATAGAACGCATCATCCGCCTGTTGAAGGAAGGCGAAACCTTTGCTTTCGAAACGACGTTGGCCACGCGGTCTTACGCGAAGCTCATCAAACAGGCACGGAAAAGAGGCTATTTCGTCACGTTGCTCTTCTTCTCGCTGAGCAGTCCGGAGCAAGCCGTAAAACGGGTGGCCAAGCGCGTAAGCGAAGGCGGGCACGACATTCCCCTTGACGTGATTTACCGCCGTTACGACAACGGCCTGAGCAACCTGTTCAACCTCTATATGTCCGTGTGCGACTATTGGGCGTTGTACGACAACAGCACCTGTCCGGCAAACAAGATAGCCTACGGATGCAAAGACGAAAGTATAACCATTATTGAACCGGCCGTATATGAAAAATTCAAAGACCAATACACTCAGGAAAGCGATAATGAGCGAGGATGAGGTTTACGAGATGCAGCGCAAAATCGACGAAGGCATATACCTGGCTCAGAAACGACTGATAGAGCGTGCAAGACATAACCATACCACGCTGATTATCGCCCGTGAGGGGCAAATCGTTGAAGTAAAAGCAGAAGAGCTTTACCCTATCCGCAAGAATTATCGTACCCAAATCGGATAACGGAGTTTCCCTGTCCGGAATGCCGTTCAACGGACGATAACAGACAGAAAGGCATATCCTCCATGCCGGACGGTACGGTTGCACGGGTGGGTATCCCTCAGATTGAAGAACTCCTCGCGGCTTATTCCCTCTTCTCCCCGGCGTATTTCCTCTCCGCAGCGTCTTTGAAAAACATAACGGAATCCGTGATGTCATTGGCGTGGACGTGCTTCCACACTTGCCCCAAAGGGCGTAGCTTCTGACGAACATGCCGAAAAACTGTTCCACAGGCGGCAATAGGGCGACTGTTCGCTCCACTGACTTGTCCTTGCTACCCATGCAGGGCAGGCGACGGATTCAAAATCGAAGTGCAAGAACCAAGCTCTCCCCGTCCAAGGGCAACCGACGATGCCAAGTGGCCGCCGTTGGATGTCCATCACAAAATCAAAGGCCAATATTTGCAATTATACCTCAACGAGTTCCGTTGTAGGTTAGGCAGACGCTGTTTCGGGGAATGGCTGTCCGGCAGACTCGTTGTGGCGGCCAACACCTGCACAACCTATTTTAGGGCGAGAACCTATAGACGGACATTAGCGGATAATCATTCTTTACACGAGTTCGGGATAATCTTCCGTGCCGATTAGGACAAGTCAAGTTGTCTTGTCCTTTCGACATGCAGGGATAATGCCTCGTGGTTGTCGTCGAAGAAGCAGTAAGCGTTGAAAACCGGGCATATATCCATCATGAAGTCGTGCACCGGGCGGTGGCGCGAGTGCACGGGGTCGGCCTTGTCCCAGAGGAATTCGTTGATACATCCGACGGAAGGTCATGACCTTCCCGCAACCGTTGCACGGCAGACAAGGTCTGAAGCCGTGGCACCGTCCCGTCGTGTCCCCGTCGTCCGCGGCGATGTCTTTGGGCACCTTGTCGAAACGCCGCATAGGATTGTGGCGGACAGATACCGTCATGATTCCGCCCTCACAGGGCTTGCCCTGCGGTTTCCGTGGCACATGTCCCGGGATTGCCGCTGCAAGACAATGCCGATACCCGCACCGGACACCCTTCCTTGCCATGTCCGGACCGGCGAACCGTCTCTCATTTGCCTTTGAAATCCCTTATAATGCCCCGGCAAATCCATTCGGCCAATGCCTGCCGGTTATAGGCTTCGACAAGGCGCTTGCGGTCGTGCTCGTTCTGTATGTTGCCCAGTTCCAGAAACGTCGCTACGGGGGTGGACTTCGTCAGCACGGAGAGGGAGCGGGGGGTCACCTTGCCGGAGAAGCCCCGTCCCGGCTGGTGCTTGGCGTATTCGTCCTTGAAAGTCTTGTAGATGTTTTCCGCCAGCCGCTTCCCCGACTTGCTGTCAGGGGCATGATAGGAAAACACGTCCACTTCCTCCTCCTTTTCCCGGCTCTCCACGTGGATGAAGACGGCACGCTTGTATTTCCCCTTGTCCTTGCGTGCCAGACGGTTGATGGCATTGATTCGTTGCCGCAGGCGGTCTCCCTGATTGAGGGGGATTTCCTCTCCGAGGCAGGTCTCGCGCTTGCTGTTGGAAAGGTAACGGTCGTCGCGGATGCCGTCTTCCCCGTCACGGATGATGACATGCACCTTGGCACCGTGCTTCATCAGCTCGCGTGCCAGTCGCAGGATGACGTCGTAAGCGTACTCGTCCTCGTGCAGCTCGTGCCCGCCCTCTTTCCCTATGGCACCGGGGTCGGGGCCTCCGTGTCCGCTGACCAAGTACAGGCAAGCACCTTCAAGTTCCCGCGAGCCGACTGCCACGTGCCGGTATGCCGCGCCGAAGAGCGGCACGTCAAGTTCGGTCTTGCGTCCGGAGGCTTTCCCCTTGCCGGACTTCTTCCCGGAGGGGAGCAGGTAACTATACCCCAGCATCAATCCCCCGTCGCGCGTCAGTTTCCCCTTGTTGATTTTCAGGAACTCCTTCCGGGCTTCGGGCGAAGTGTAGCCCAGACGTTGAAGGAAAACCGACACGCCTTCTCCCGGCTTGGGCTTGGCGCGTTCCTGCGCGTGCAAGGCGGGTGTCAGGCAACAAGCCGCCCATGCCGCGACGAGAAGAAGTCTGCGTAAGTTCATGTCTGCAAAGATAATGCAAAGATAAGCAACCCGGACACAAAATCCTGATTTTGTTCGCATATTTTGCCGGGACAAGTCCTATTTCACGGAAAGAGGCGTTTCCCGGAAGCTCGTCGCACCGGACGGACGCGCAAAGGAAAAGGCGCACTCCCCTCCCTTTCCGGAGCGGAATGCGCCTTTTCCCGCAGGTTGAAGCCCTGTCTGCTCAGTCGTCCACGTCCATGTCGATGACGTTGAACTTCTTGTCGAACTTGATTTCCCAGGAGTTGGACAGCCTCACCTCGTACTCGTAACGGTCGCGCTCCAGCTTGACGATGGTAGCGTCCGGATACTTCTCCTTCACGTAGTTCGAGATTTGCGCGGGCACCACGCCGGCCGGGACGCCCGAACGGCGGCAGTTCAGGTCTTTCCAGTCCCCGCTCTTGTCGAACTCCAGGTCGTCGCCGTTGTCGAACACCACGTCGTAGGTCGTGTCGAACACTTCCTTGTCCACCTTGGCGAACGTCACTTTCAGCGTCGGGAAGTTCTGCTTGATGAACGCCTGCGCCTTGGCCGGCAGTTGCTCGAAAGTAACGGGCTTGTCGTTGTCGGCTTGTGCCACCTGGATTGTGAACACGCTCAGCAATAAGAACAATAACTTTTTCATGATGTTTGTTTTTTAAGTTAGACATTCGTTCCTTTTGTCTTTGCAAAGTAAGAGATTCATTTTGGAAAGAATTGGGAAAACGGAAGCGGTGAACGTTAAACAGTGCAAAAAAGACAAGCGTCCCCGCTTTCCGAACCGGGAAAAACGGGAACGCCTGTATGCGGGAACGATGTCTGCCGCTCAACGCATGTCCAAGTAGTTGATTTTGTCCATGTCGCCGTAGTCGAGGTTCTCGCCCGCCATTCCCCAGATGAACATGTAGTTGCTCGTGCCGGCGGCGGCGTGGATGGACCATTCCGGCGACATGACCGCCTGCTCGTTGTGGAGCCAGATGACGCGCTCCTCCTGCGGCTCGCCCATGAGGTGGCAGATGGCGTTGCCTTCCGGCACGTTGAAGTAGAAGTAGGCTTCGATGCGGCGGCTGTGCGTGTGCGCCGGCATCGTGTTCCACACGCTGCCCGGCTTCAGCTCCGTCAGTCCCATCTGAAGCTGGCACGTCCCGCCGTTCTCGGCCTTCTCCAAGACGGGCTTAATCATCAGCTGGTTGATGACGCGGTCGTTGCTCTCTTCCATCTTCCCGGCTTTCAGCTGGTTGGCCTGCGTGGCCTTCTTGTTGTCGGGATTGCAGCTGAGCAGTTGCGTGGCGTAACTGCGATGCGCCGTGGCAGAGTTGATGTAGAACTTGGCGGGGGCGGCGGAATCCGTGCTTCTGAACGTCACCTCCTTGTGGCCGCTGCCCACGTAGAGCGCGTCCTTGAAGTTCAGTTTGTATTCCTGCCCGTCCACGGTCACCGTCCCTTCGCCGCCGATGTTGATGACGCCCAGTTCGCGCGCGAAGAGGAAGTACGGGGCTTTCAGCGGGTCGATGGTTTCCAGGCTCAGCGTCTTGCCCACCGGCATCGCGCCGCCGAAGATGAAGCGGTCGTAGAGAGAGTAAGTCACGTTGATTTCGTCCGCCACCATCACTTTCTCCATCACGAAAGCGTCGCGCAGGCGTTGCGTGTCGTAAGTCTTCACGTCTAACGGGTGGCAGGCCGTCTGGATTTTGTAGTTCACTTGTGCGCCCGCCGCCGTTGCGCCGAGGCCGAGGCAAAGAACCAATGCAAATCTTTTCATTTTTCCTTTCTGTTTTTGTTATGTCATGTCATGTCAGAGGGCGGACGCGCCGTCGCGCCCCTGTTCTCAATATTTCTTGCGGATGATGGCGCGGCGGTTGAGGACGGCCAGTCCCAACGTGGCCGCCGCGAGCAAGGCCGGACCCACGTACTTCACCGTGTACGTCAGGTGGAAGATGATCCAGGCCAAGGGACTGGAGGCGAAGTCGAGCGCACCGCCTTGGAAACCTTCGGGGATGGCCACGGCCGTATCCTTGGTGGCGTTGAACACGTCGTGCGCCGCGCTCGTGAAGAAAGGCGCGAGGTTCGTCACGAAATACAGTCCGACGGACAGCATGACGAGGCCGATGATGAACGTCTTCACCACGTTGCCGTTCGTCACCGGCAGGATGAGCGGGAACACGTAGAACATCCCCGCCAAGGAGGCAAGCGGCAGGAACTGGTTCCCCGGCAGGACGACGGCGAGGAACAGCGTCACGGGAATGAGGAGCAACGACACGACGAGCGTCGTCGGGTGGCCGATGACCAAGGCCGGGCTCATGCCGATGTGGAAGCCGGCATCCTCGCCGAACTTGCGGGCTATCATCCGGCGCGTGGCGTCGGAGATGGGGCGCAGGCCTTCGATGAACAGACCCGTGATGCGCGGTATCAGTTCCATGACGGCGCCCATCTTGATGCCCAGTCCGAGGATGCCCGGAATGCCGTCCACCAGTTCCCGCCCGTCCTTGCACGCCAATGCGCCGATGCCGCAACCCACGAGCACGCCGAGGAAGAGCGGCTCGCCCAGGATGCCGAACTTCTTCTTCATGCCCTCCGCGTCGATGTACAGCTTGTCGAAGCCCGGTATGAGGTCGAGAGCCTTGTTGATGAGTATGGCGAACGGCATGAATCCCTGGCAGAAAGGCTGCGGGATGGAGATGCCCTCCATCTTGTCGTAGTACTTCTGGAACTTGGGCGCGGAATAGTCGGCGGCCACCAACGTGAGGACGTAACAGATGACGGCGGCAAAGAAGCCCCACACGATGCTGTCCATCGTGTAGTAGACCATCGCGCCGATGAAGGCGAAATGCCAGTAGTTCCACAAGTCGATGTTGACCGTCTTCGTCGTCTTGGTGAGGAGCATGAGGATGTTCACGCCCAGGCACACGGGGATGATGAACGCGCCCACCGACGTGTTGTAGGCCACGGCGGCCGCGGCGGGCCAGCCCATGTCGAACACGGCGAGGTTGAGGTCGTATATCTCCACCACCTTCGAGAGCGAGGGGCTGAGGCTGCTCGTCAGCAACGCCGTGATGACCGACAAGCCGACGAAGCCCACGCCCACGTAAAGGCCGCTCTGCAGGGCTTTCCCGAACTTGATTCCGATGCACACGCCCAGAATGGTGAAGATGATGGGCATCATGACTGCGGCACCCAGACCGATGATGTAACCGAAAACAGCTTCCATATTCCTTGTTTCCTTGATATTAATCCGCGAATAACCAGACGCTACAAAATTAGGCAAAACAATCGGGAACGCAAACGGAAATCGGCGGAAAAAGACGCGACACCCGTTTTTTCGACGGGGAAAAGAGCCGCGCGAACGAGGCGGCTTCCGGAAGACGGGCGGAAAGGCGGCGCAAGGCGAGAGGAGGGGCGGGCATCTCCGAACCGCCGCCGCACCGGACGAAGTCAAGGGCGGAAAGGTATATGC
>CAYXQT010000073.1:0-10206 GCA_964466445.1 uncultured Paraprevotella sp.
CGACGCCTTCGGGGCGGAAGGGAAGAGGGTTTTCGCTTAGTTCCGCCCGAACTTCCCCTCGTCTCGGCGCAAGAGTACTGCCCGTACTGTTTCTTCGACATGGGGCGCGTCCTTTCGCGCGTCTTCTCCGCGTTAATCCGCCCCGGCGGCAGGCGACACCTTCGGGGCGGAAGGGAAGAGGGTTTTCGCTTAGTTCCGCCCGAACTTCTCCTCGCTCAGGCGCATGAGGTACTGCCCGTACTGGTTTTTCAGCATGGGACGCGCCACTTCGCGCAGCTTCTCCGCGCTGATCCAGCCCCGTCGGTAGGCGATGCCTTCGGGGCAGGCCACCTTCAGCCCCTGCCGCTTCTCGATGACCTCGATGAACGTGGAGGCCTCGGAGAGGCTGTCGTGCGTGCCCGTGTCCAGCCAGGCGAACCCGCGCCCGAACGTCTTCACCTTCAGCTTCTTCTCGGCAAGGTACGCCTTGTTCACCGCGGTGATTTCCAGCTCGCCGCGCTCCGAGGGCTTGATGTGCGCCGCCACGTCCACCACGCTGTTGGGGTAGAAGTACAGCCCCACCACGGCGTAGTTGCTCTTCGGCTTGGAAGGCTTCTCCTCTATGCTCAGGCAGTTGCCGTCCTTGTCGAACTCGGCCACGCCGTACCGTTCCGGGTCGTTCACCCTGTATCCGAACACGGCGGCCTTGCCCTCCTTCTCGACGGTCGCCACCGCCTCGCGCAGCATGGCGGACAGCCCCGCGCCGTGGAAGATGTTGTCGCCCAGCACGAGGCACACGCTGTCGCCGCCGATGAACTCGCGGCCGATGAGGAAAGCCTGCGCCAGCCCGTCGGGGGAGGGTTGCTCGGCGTACTCGAAGCGCACGCCGAAGTCGCCGCCGTCGCCGAGGAGGCGGCGGAACGCCGGCAGGTCGCAGGGCGTGGAAATAATCAGGATGTCGCGGATGCCCGCGAGCATCAGCACCGACACGGGGTAGTAAATCATCGGTTTGTCGAAGATGGGAAGCAGCTGTTTGCTTACGCCTTTCGTGATGGGGTAGAGGCGCGTGCCCGACCCTCCGGCCAATACGATACCTTTCATGATGGAGTGTTTTTATGAGATGTTCTTATGGAGTGCGGCGTTCCCCGCAGGACGGCACGGCGGCACGGCGGCGGGATCCGCGGATGTGAAGCCTCGTCGGGGAGTCATGGTACGGCACATATATATTATGGTACGCGCGCGAGGGCGGGTCAGTAGGCGTTCTCCTCGTTGTGCTCCAGCATGTTCGCGAGCGTGCGCCACATGATGTAGAGGTCGAGGCCGAAGCTCCAGTTCTCCACGTACCAGATGTCGGCCTTCACGCGGTTCTCCATCTGCTCCAGCGTGCGCGTCTCCCCGCGGAATCCCAGCACCTGCGCCCAGCCCGTGATGCCGGGCTTCACCAGGTGCCGCACCATGTACCGTCGTATCAGCCGCGAATATTCCTGCGTGTGGAGCAGCATGTGCGGGCGCGGCCCGACGAGGCTCATGTCGCCGCGGAGCACGTTGATGAACTGCGGGAACTCGTCGATGTTCGTCTTGCGCATGAAGTCGCCGAAGCGGAACTTGCGCGGGTCGTCCTTGGTGGCCTGCAGGAGGTCGCAGTCCTTGTTGACGTGCATGCTGCGGAACTTCAGGCAGTAGAACTCCCGCCCGTTGAGCCCGTTCCTCTTCTGCCGGAAGAGGATGGGTCCCGGGCTTTGCATCTTGATGACGATGCCCGCGACGAGGTACGCCACGGGGAAGACGGTGAGCAGGAAGACGCTGGAGACCGCGATGTCGAAGAGGCGTTTCAGCCCGCGTTTCACCGGGTCTTGTAGCGGCTCGTCGCGCACGCTCAGCAACATGGTGTTGCTCAGGTGCGACAGTTCCATGCGCTTGGTGAGGAAGTCCATGAACACGGGCAGGGCGTAGAAGCGTATCATGTGGTCTTCGCAGTAGCGGAATATCTCTTCCGTCTCCGCCGTGTAGTCCGTGTCCGGCACGATGTACAGGTCCGTCACCTCCGGATGCTGGTGCAGGTAGTCCATCGCCATGCGCCGCCCGCCGAGGTGCTCCAGCGTCATCTCGCGCGGCAGGGGCCTGTCGGAGAAGATGCCCAGTATCTTGAAGCCCAGGCTGCGGTCGTTGAGGGCGTGGAACACGTCCTCCAGCTCCTGCGGGTGCCCCACGAGCACGACGTACCGCAGTCCGTGCCCTTTCGAGCGGCTGCGCTTCAGTATCCCGTGCGCGACGTTCCGCTCGGTGTAGAGGAGGCAGAAGAAGAAGAGGGTCCCCAGCAGCAGCCCCTCGCCGTCCACGTCTATCCGCCCTATCAGGCTGACCGCCGCCAGCATGAACAGCATCTGGAGGCTCACGGTGTAGACCGAACGCCCCAGGATGTCGTTGCCGTACGCCATGCGCTTCAGGAACACGGGCGGTGCCATGTAAAAGGAGGGGAAAACCGTCAGCGCGCCGATGAGCAGCACCGTCTTCAGCTCGTAGGGGAAGGCGAGGGCGAGCGCGAAGCTGTGGGTCAGCGCGAAGGCGAACCAATAACTCACCGTCAGCAGGACGATGTCGTTGCAGATGATGGCGGCCTTTATGATGCCGGATTCTTCCAGGTTCCTGATTTCCATAATGTCGTTCTTCTCGGATGCGGTTTTGAGGCGGCTAATGTATGCAATTTTTCGCGTTCCCGCAAGCGAATTTTCATCTTATTCGTGGGGGGGGGTAAAAACGCATATCGGATATTATTTCCGCCTTTTTGTTTGGAAAATCCATGAAAGACTCTTAATTTTGCAGCTCGAATGCAAACGTCCATAGGACAGTCACGGAAAGGAAACATGGCTAACAAGGATTTTCAGAACAACGGGACGGCGGAAGAGAAAGGTTCCGAAATCAACTACCGCGAGCTGGTCGACGCGGTAGTGCTGCACTGGCAGTGGTTCGTCGCCTCCATCCTCGGGTGCATCCTCATCGCCCTATTATATATAAGGTATAAGCCGTCCGTCTACGCCACGTGGGCGGAAGTGCTCATCAAGGAGGAAGACCCCTACAAGCGGAGCATGAAGGGCAACATGATGGCCGACTTCTCGCAGCTCGGCTTCCTGACCAACAGCAACGGCTTCGACAACGAGGTGGAAATCCTGAGCAGCAAGACGCTGACGCGCCGTGCCGTCACCAACCTCAAGCTCTACGTGAGCTACGGCTTCGACGGCGTGTTCCGCGACGCGGAGCTGTACGGCACCTCGCCCATCCTGGCCGACATGTCGCCGGAGGACTTGGACACCCTCTCCATGCCCGTCCGCATGGAGATAACGCCGGCGCCCGAGGGCGGCTACCACATCGAGGGCGAGGCGCGGGAAGAGAAGTTCGAGGCCGACGTCAAGTCGCTCCCCGCGCGCGTGAAGACGCTTTCCGGATGGGTGTCGCTGTGGCAGAACCCCGACCCGGAGTGCGTGTTCGAAGACCGCGCCCTGCACATCACCGTCTACCGCCCCGTGCTCATGGCCGAGGCCTACCAGAAAGCCGTCACCATAGAGGCCATCAGCAAGGTGACCACCATAGCCCGCATCTCGCTGGAGGACACGCAGCGCGAACGCGCCGAGGACTTCGTGAACGAGCTCATCCGCGTCTACAACCAGGACGCCAACGAGGTGAAGAACGAAGTGTCGCTCAAGACGGACTCCTTCGTCAACAAGCGCATCAGGATAATCGACAGCGAGCTCGGCGGAACCGAAGCGGACTTGGAGACGTACAAGAAGAACAACCAGCTCGTCGACCTCACCTCCGACGCGGCCGCCGCCTACAAGGGCATCGAAGACTACCAGCGGCAGCAGATAGAGCTGCAGACGCAGATGCTGCTCGTCAACTCCCTGAAGGAATACGTGGAGAACCCCAAGAACTACATGGAAGTCATCCCCGCCAACCTCGGAGTGACGGACAACGAGCTGAACAACGTCATAGCCAACTACAACAACAAGGTGGTGGAGCGCAAGCGGCTGTTGGAGACGGCCCCTGAATCGTCGCCCGTGGTGGTGGCGGCCACGAACGCCATAAAGTCGCTCTATCCCGGCATACGCCACTCGCTCTCCACGGTCTACGACAACCTGAGCGTGAGGAAGCGCAACGTGGACGACCAGTACAGGGTGTTCATCGGGCGCCTCTCCGACGCGCCCACGCAGGAGCGCAGGCTCACCGAGATAGGGAGGCAGCAGACCGTCAAGGCCGCCCTCTACGAAATCCTGCTCCAGAAGCGCGAGGAGAACGCCATCTCGCTGGCCTCCACCGTGGACAAGGCGCAGGTGGTGGACGCGCCCGAGAGCAGCCTGCGCCCCGTGGCTCCCCGCAAGAAGCTCGTCGCCCTCATCGCCCTCGTCTTCGGCGTGGCCCTCCCCGCCGGGTTCATCTACCTGCTCAACCTGCTGCGCTACCGCATCGAGGGGCGCAACGACATCGAGAAGCTGACCGACCTGCCCGTCTTGAGCGACATCTTCATGGCCAAGGAACTGAAGGACGGCAAGCGGGCCATCGTGGTGCGCGAGAACACCAACGACATGATGGAGGAGACGTTCCGCAACCTGCGCACCAACCTGAGCTTCATCATGAAGGGGGAAGAGAAGGTGCTGCTCTGCACCTCGGTCATCCCCGGAGAGGGGAAGACGTTCATCACCACCAACCTCGGCATGAGCATGGCCCTGATGGGGCGCAAGGTGCTGGTGGTAGGCCTGGACGTGCGCAAGCCGCGGCTGGCGAAGCTGTTCGGCATCGTCACGGGGAGGCAGGGGCTGACGACGTACCTCGCCGGCGAGGACGAGTCGGAGGACTTCCTGCGCGAGCAGATATTCAAGTCGGGACTGAACGACAACCTCGACGTGCTGCCCGCGGGTCTCATCCCGCCCAACCCCGGCGAGCTGATTACCTCGAACCGGCTGGACAAGGCCTTCTCCTACCTGCGCGAGTGGTACGACATGATAATCGTCGACACGCCGCCCGTCGGGCTGGTGAGCGACACGATGCTGCTGGGCCGTCTGGCGGACGCGACGCTCGTCGTGCTCCGCAGCGAATTCTCGCTCAAGCGCAACTTCAGCGTGATCAACTCGCTCCACGACGAGGGCAAACTGCCGAAGATGAGCTTGGTGCTCAACGGGGTGGACTTGCAACAGCGCAAGTACGGCTACTACTACGGGTACGGCAACTACGGTCGCTACGGACGCTACGGCTCATACGGGAGTTATGGGCGTTACGGCAGTTACGGCGGCTACGGCGGCTACGGCAGGGACATGCAAGCCGGCAGGAAGCGCCGCCACCATTCAAGCCCGCGCCACGGGCAAGGACGCTACTTCCGCGAGGACGGCGTGAAGGAAGAAGAGAACAAGGAGTGAACCTTGATCATATAAGTACGGGAAAAGGAAAAGAGGCGGGGTCAGAACCACCGCCTCTTTTTCTTCTTCGGGGGGACGGGCATGTCCTCTTCCCATTCTTCCCGTAGGAGTTCCTCCATGCTCTTCCCCTCCGAAATCATCCTGTAGATAACCCCCCAGTCCGGCAGCCCGCCCAGGTTGCGGTCGTCGATGAACACGTCGGCCTTGATCTTGCGGCTGAAGATCTGGTTCTTGTCGGCATCCTCTTCCGGGAAGTCCTTGTTCACGGCATAGAACTCTATGCCTCTCTTGCGGCACCACTCCACGGCGTCGTCCAAGAGCTGCCCCCTCCTCACGCTCCACAGGATGAGTTGATGCCGGTCCTCGATGAGCTTTTTCAGCGTTTCCACGGCGAAGGGCAGCTCGCGCCCGATTTCGGGATAACGGTGTTCCACGATAGTCCCGTCGAAGTCTACGGCTATGATCATATTCGTCTGTTCCGTTTGTTTGGGGCAAAGATAGTAAATCGCGGCCACTCCGCCCCCGTTCCGGGCGGGGAAATGTCTTTTTTTTGAGATAAAACCGTGGAAAAGGGTCTTCCCCCTCCGGCTTTCGGGGCTTCGGCGCGGCTCTTCCCGTCCGCGCCCGGCAGGGAGACCCGCCCCTCCGACTGCCTCCGCTTGCCTCCCCGCCCTCCTTTTCCGCCCTCCGGAAGCCGCCGCGCGCCGCCCTCCCGCAGGGCGCGGCTCGGCTCTTCCGCCCCGCAATGATAAAAAAAGTTAAGAGCCCCGCTTCCGCCGCTTTTTTCTTCCCCGGGACTTTCGGCAGGAACGGAATTTTCGATAACTTTGTGTGAATATATTCAACACTATCAATTAACTTAACCACCAACAAGTATGAAGAACAGACTACTGACTTTGCTCGCGCTTTGCGGCGCGACATTGTGCGCGACCACCGCCCAAGCGTCGGACAAGTGGCCCGACCCGACAGTGACGTTCACCGAGCCCGACCTGACGGAAGACGTGACGGGCGGCGGCGAGTATTACATCTATCACGTGGCGACGGGGATGTACATGACCAACGGCAATTACAAGAACACCGACAACTGGGGGACGGAGCTTGTCGTGGGCGCCGAGGGGCAGAAGGTGACCCTGAGCTACGGCTTGGACTACGAGCTGTCCCACCGCGCCGAGACCGACCCGGAATATTCCACGGCCAAAGGCTGGCGCATGAGCATGAAGGAAGCGAAAAGCAACGGCGGGCATCATGAGCTCTTCATCCACCCGAGTCTTTACACCGTCTGCGTGGACCACAACAAGTCGGGACACATACTGTGGAAAATCACGCCCAACGGCGACGGGACTTACCGCATCAAGGTTATCGACGAAGACAAGCTGTACGGCGCGGAAGCGCGGGACGGCATCTACAAGAACACCTTCATGGCCGTGAACGAAGGCGAGACGGGCGTGGATCCCCTGTTGGACACCCAGACGGCGGGGCACGAGAACGGACAGCCGGACTGGAAGTTCGTGGCGGCCGACGTGTACGAGGCCTGCAAGGCCAAGAAGCAGTTGCAGGAACAGCTGGATGCCGCCGACGCGGCAGGCTTCACCGCAACCGGCGAATACGGCGACGTTTACAACAACTCCGCGGCCACGGTGGAAGAAGTGGAGAAGGCCGTGGAGGACTTGAAGGCGGCCCTGCTGGATTTCCAGTACGGCGCGGCCACCCCGGAAAACCCCGTCGACATGACGAACCTGATTTCCCAGCCCTCCTTCGATGAAAGTTACGAAGGGTGGACGCTCTGGACGGCACGCCCCGTGGAGACCGGCGAGAACCAAGTCCGCAAGACGGGCGACAACATGACGGCCAACGACGGCAAGGAATGCGTGAACTTCTTCGAGTACTGGATTCCGTCGAGCAAGGGAAGCCAGCCCGACTGGTCCATCACCCAGAACTTGACGGGGCTTCAGGACGGCAAGTACCGCCTCGGCGCGCACATCATGACCAACGACACGGAAGCGCCCAAGGGACGCTTCCTCATGGCCAGGACGCTGGCGGGGGAAGTCCGCAGGGAAGCCGACGTGCCGGCATTGGTTGACTCCGCCCATTCCAACGGTTATTTCGCGCACTACGATTTGGAGTTCTCCGTAGTACGCGGGACGGCCACCATCGGCATGGTCGTGGAAGGCGCGAGCACCAACTGGACGGCAGTGGACAACTTCACGCTGGAATACCTCGGCAAGTCCGAAGCCGTCATGGGCACGCTCCTGCAGCAGAACATCGACGAGGCGAAGGCCAAATACCAGGAGTACACGAACTACAACGAACATTTCAGCCAGGCGGGAAAGACAAACTACGAGGCCACGATAAAGAAAGCCCAGGACGCCGTGGACGGCGGGCAGGCGAGCGACGAGGAGCTGTTGACCCTCATCTCCGAGGTGCAGGCGTGCATGGACAGCCTCTCGAAGGACGTCGCGGCCTACCAGATGTTGAGCACCAAGTATAAGGAGCTGGAGGACGCCTACTACGAGAAGTTCGGGGACGTGGAGCTGACATCGTACCTGGAATATCTCGTCGGGCTGAATGATGCATGGGAAAACGGGACTTTCGACCCCGCCGAAGTGGACAGCATACAGCCCCGCGCCGACCGCATCCTGAAAGAGGCCGTGAGGGAGGCACTGACAAGCGGAGCCATGAGCGACGTGACCCCGTTGCTCGTCAACCCCGACTTCACCGGCAACCACAACGGTTGGACGAATACCGGCAGCGGGGACTTCAAGGATGACAACTCCGGCGTGGCGGAACTCTGGAACGGGCAAGGCGCCGACGGGGAAGTCTACCAGGAACTGACCGGACTGCCCTCCGGCTCCTACAAGATAACCGCCAACGCCATCTTCTCGCCCAGCTCGAACAAGACCTTCTCCGGCTGGAATGAAACTTACGGGCAGGAGGGGGACACCAAGAACGAAATACTCGGCTCGCTCTTCGGCAACGACGCCTCGACGAAGATTCACCACGTGATGGACTATCCCTTGACCGCGGAGGAAGTGGGAGAAAACACCGAGGGCTTCGAGCTCATCGATTGGGGCGAATATGCCGGTAGGGACATGTACATGGTGCGCCTGAAACCCGGCGCGAACCGGACGTTCGAGGAACATCCCGACTACTTCCTGAGCGAGGTGGCCTGCTACGTCGCCGACGACGGCAAGCTGCGTCTGGGCATCAGGATGGCCACGGCCAACGTCGACTGGACGGGCGCATGGGCCTGCTTCGACAAGTTCCGCGTGGAATACCTCGGCGCCGGCGACATGAGCGGCGCGTATTCCTCGCTCGAAGCCCTCATCGCGCAGGCCACGGAGATGCGCGACAAGAAGGAGGTCATCACCACGCAGGAGGCTCTCGACGGACTGAACGCCGCCATTGAAACCGCGAACGGAATCGTGGGAGGCGAGCTGACCCTTGAGACCTACAACGGGCAGATGGAAGCCCTCAACGCCGCCATCGACGCCGCACAGGAGGCCATCGACGCCGCCACGGCATTAGACGCGAGAGCTTCCGGGCATTCCGCGAAGTACGACGAGTATCTCGAGAATTACGACCCGGACGCAGTCGATGAATTGATGGCTCTCTTGGACGAGATAACCGAGAAGACCGAGACGGGGCTGTTCGCCTCCATGCAGGAAATCGAGGACTACGACGGCCGGATAGACCGCCTCTGCGCCGCCATGATGAGCGGCTCCTTCGACGGCACGGGCGCGGGCAAGGACACGCCGGCCGACGCCACAGGATTCATCATCAACCCGAGCTTCCAGACCACGGGCGAGAACGCTCAGGGAGAAATCACGGAAGTTCCTTCCGCCGACGGATGGAAGGCCACGGGCGGGACGGCCACGAGCGGACTGTGCTACGAGATCTACAACGACAGCAGCGAAATCCACCAGACGCTCTACGGCATGCCGGCGGGCTACTACCGCCTGTCGTACCAAGGCTTCTACCGCGCCGGACTCTCCGTGCCGGCAGCCGTGGCGCACCGCGACGGCACGGAGAAGCTGAACGCCGAGGTCTACGTCGAAGCGGGCGGGAACCAATGGACAGCCCCGCTGGCTTCCATCTTCGAGGGCGTCGGGGAATATAAGTACACCACCGAAGATCCCACGCTGGCCGATTCCCTCTTCCCCGCAGACCGCTTCCCCGAACTTCAGGGACTGAACTACTATCATGTGGTCGTCAACGTGACGGGCGCGAAAATGATATTCGACGAAGGCCTCTATGCCGGAGGATTCAGCTTCCACGTGGCGGAGGGCGAGGAGCCCGTGCTGGGCGTGCGCAAGACGGGCAAGATTGCGGATGACTGGGCTTGCTTCGACAACTTCAAGCTGGAGTACTACGGCGACGGCGACGCGAACAAGCCTGACGACTTCGGCGAGCCGTCGGGCATCGACGGGACGCTCGACGGCGACGGCGCGGCTACCGTAAGCACGACATGGTACACCATCGGCGGCGCACGCGTGGCGCAACCGGCGCGGCGCGGCCTCTACATCCGTCAGGACAAGAAGGCCGACGGGACGGTGAAGACCGTGAAAGTGCTTGTGAAATAAGGTCGCTGTGGCCATGTGACAGATATGTTTATTGATTGGAGGGGAGGGCGAAACCACTTCGCCCTCCCCTCTTTTCAAGTGCCCGTCCCCTCCGGGCGGGGGCGCGAATGGTTAAGCGGCTGTAAAAGTGCAAAAAATCATTAACAACCGGCGGGCGTATCGCATCTTTTGCGTATCTTCGCCCGTGAAAGACAAAGGGGTGCCCGGACAGGGGCTGAGATTATACCCTCGAACCTGATGCA
>CAYXQT010000074.1:0-10199 GCA_964466445.1 uncultured Paraprevotella sp.
CGGTGAATACCCCGCTGAACTCGCGGGTCAGTTTCTTGTACATGCCGAACATGTACCCGACTTCGCGCCCTCCCACGCCGATGTCGCCGGCCGGCACGTCGGTGTCGGGGCCGATATGACGGGTAAGTTCGAGCATGAAAGCCTGGCAGAAACGCATCACCTCGGCGTTGCTCTTGCCGCGCGGGGAGAAGTCGGAACCGCCTTTCGCGCCGCCCATGGGGAGGGTGGTCAAGGCGTTCTTGAAAGTCTGCTCGAAAGCCAGGAATTTCAAGATGCTGAGGTTGACGGAATTGTGAAAACGTATGCCGCCTTTATACGGCCCGATGGCGTTGTTGTGCTGTACGCGGTAGCCCATGTTGGTCTGAATCCGGCCTTTGTCGTCCATCCAGTTCACGCGGAACTGGCAAATGCGGTCGGGAATGCAAAGACGTTCAATCAGATTGGCTTTTTCGAATTCAGGATGTCTGTTGTACTCCTCTTCGATTGTGCAGAGAACTTCTTCTACTGCCTGATGATACTCGGGTTCGTTAGGGAAACGGCGTTTCAAGTCTTCCAGGACTTTTTTTGCATTCATGTGATAAATCCTCTTTAATTAAAACCATTCGTTAACTTTATCTGTTCTATTTCATTTTTCTCCATTGCCCAAGGCAGTCCCGACAATCCACAAGTCCGGGCGAACATCTTGTCAGGGTTTGCTTTCCGGCGGACGCATCGCCGCTTTGGCATATATCATCCCTTGCCGAGGACAAGCGACTCGTTCACCGCCCGACGAATCCGCAGGCGTGTCCGCCCCTGCGCCTCATCCCGGACTCGACACGGTCGCCGAACTTCCGCCCGTGAAGAGATAGCTGCGACATCCTTTCTCGCAGACGGCGAAGTTCATCCCGTTTGATTTGGCCTCATTCTTCCCGCTTCCGTAAGGGATACCAAGATACAAATCTGTCCCTTGCCTCTTTCTTCCACGGGAACGGTAGTGGTTTTCGCCGCGTTTCTCATCCGACGTGCATCGACGTTTTCGTGAAGCTTGTCGTCCCAAAGGGAGTCGTTGCCGCCTCCTCCTTGTTCTCTTCTTCATGTTCCTCTGACCGGGACTTCGGCGAAGCCGATTTTCCCCCGGACAAGTTCTCTTTCCTCAGACGGCGATATATGGCGGCTTTCCCCTGACTTCATTTCTTTTTGCTACGCAAAGGTGCGCTTTTTTGATGAGACATACAAATATTTAACTGATTTTTAAATGGTTCATCAAGTCCGAACTGGTCATTGGTACATCCATGAGCATTATGTCCGTGAAACCTGCGTTGCTGTTCGGGTTGCCGCAACGCTTGCGTGTTTCCGCGTCTTTATAAAATAGTCGTCCGGTTTCCGGTTAATTCATGCGAACCGGCTTCCGTCGGCAAATATCACACCCAAGGCCTCTCCCCAAACGGAACGGACAAAGTCATCGTCATCCTCGCCGATTCCTATCGCTCCCGGCAGAAAAGAAACACCGGAAAAACCTAAACAAACTCCAAGAATTTTCAGGATACACGAACAAAAGCCATCCACTCCGCCTCAAAATCCGGAATTTATCATTATATTTGCAAATAAACCGCAAAACCATGTATATATGGCAGACCTTGCCCCCTCCGTATTGCTGATTTACACAGGCGGAACTATCGGAATGATAGAAAACCCGGAAACAGGAGCATTGGAGAGTTTCAACTTCGACCATTTGCTAAAATTTATCCCAGAACTAAAACGCTTTAACTATCACATCAACACCTATTCTTTCAATCCACCCATTGATTCTTCCGACATGGAACCTTACCATTGGGCAAGGTTGACACGCATTGTGGAACGGAACTATGAACAATACGATGGCTTTGTCATCCTACATGGGACGGACACCATGGCTTACACAGCTTCTGCATTGAGCTTTATGTTGGAAAACTTGTCCAAACCGGTTGTCTTGACCGGCTCGCAACTTCCGATGGGCATGTTACGGACAGACGGCAAAGAAAATCTGATTACTGCCATTGAAATTGCCGCGGCCAAACATCCGGACGGTACGGCCATGGTGCCGGAAGTCTGCATCTACTTCGAAAGAGACTTGATGAGGGGCAACCGTACCACAAAAATCAACGCCGAGAAGTTCAATGCTTTCAAGTCGTATAATTATCCTTGTCTCGGACATAGTGCCATCGACATCAAGATCAAACCGGAACGCATACGCCGTCCCGATTTCTCCCACCCCCTTAAAGCGCATTACCTATTCGACACCAATGTCGTGATTCTCACGCTTTTCCCGGGCATACAGGAAAGTATCATTACTTCTGTCTTCAGCATCAAAAGACTGAAAGCCGTAGTCATGAAAACATTTGGTTCGGGAAACGCCCCACAGAAGCCTTGGCTTATCAAACTCATCAAGGAAGCAACAAAACGCAACATCATCATTATCAATATCACCCAATGTCAGGCGGGAGGCGTGGAAATGGAACGTTACGAAACAGGCCGCCAATTGCTGGAAGCCGGAGTCATCAGCGGATATGACAGCACTCCGGAGTGTGCATTGACTAAATTGATGTTTCTCCTGGGACACGACCTGCCTCCCGAGGAAGTCAGGCATCTCATGAACACCAATCTGGCGGGTGAAATCACATTGGAGTAACCCCGACTTCCCCTCCGTAAACACACAAAAAACTCATTCATCCGAACGTACAGACAAACGACAAGCAAATATAGTTCCTTTCGTTGATGGCACATTCGGCTTCTCCGGAAATGATGAAAGTAATATTTCCTACTGTCGTTTCCCGATTGCAAAATAAATATCTTCATTCCTGTAAACTGACTTGATTCCCCATAAGAAGTGTTCCGAATATCATTGGAACTACCCTATAACGTATCCGTAATGCTCTCCGCAGACACATGCAAAGGACAAAAAGGCATCGCGTTTCTTTATGCAAAGTGCCGCATCCTCTCCCTGCCGCCACCAATCAGGCCGGGAAAGACCCGAGCAAAGAAACTTTTATGCCGTTTTTTCTTACCTTTGCAACTGCTTAATCCAAGTGAAACATGATTTATCCACAGAACTTTGAACAGAAAATAGGATTTGACGAGATACGTACCTTATTGACCGGACATTGCCTGAGCACGCTCGGCATAGAACGCGTCGGGCAGATGAGATTCCTGACAGACTTGCCACTGTTGCGCGAATTACAAGAACAAACACGGGAATTTCTGCGTATTCAGGAAAGAGAAGAGGACTTCCCGGAACAAGACTTCTATGACGTGCGCCCGGCCGTCGGACGAATCAGAATAGAAGGTACCTATCTCGACGAGACGGAACTGTTCAATCTGCAACGCTCGCTCTGTACAATCATAAATATCATACGATTCCTCAACAAGGAAAGCGGAGAAGACAACGGCGCAGACGTAAACCGCCTTGCCGATGATGCCCCTATCCCCTATCCGGCCTTGCACCGTCTGGCGAAAGGGGTTTCCACTTACCCCAACCTGATATGCCGCATTGAAAACATACTCGACAAATACGGAAAAATAAAAGACTCGGCATCCGCCGAACTGCTCCGCATCCGCCGCGAACTCGTTGCCGCTGAAAGCGGGATTTCGCGTACCTTGCATGCCATCTTGCGGAACGCACAGCAAGACGGCGTGGTGGATAAGGATGCCTCTCCCACCATGCGCGACGGACGTCTGGTCATTCCTGTGGCACCGGCCTTAAAGCGGAAAATAAAAGGAATCGTCCACGACGAATCTGCCACGGGGCGCACTGTCTTCATCGAACCGACCGAGGTGGTGGAAGCCAATAACCGCATCCGCGAACTGGAAGGGGAAGAACGGCGGGAAATCATACGCATATTGCAGGATTTCACGGCGGAAGTCCGGCCTCATTATCAGGAAATACTGCAATCCTACGAGTTTTTGGCCGAAATAGACTTCATCCGGGCTAAAGCCGAACTGGCTCACCAATTCAACGCCACGACACCGGATATCAAAGGGACGCCCCTGATAGACTGGACGTTGGCTCGTCATCCTTTGTTGTATCTTTCTCTGACCCGCCGCGGGGAAAAAACCGTACCGCTCGACATCGGGCTGAACGGACGGCAACGTATTCTCATCATTTCCGGTCCTAACGCAGGTGGGAAATCCGTATGCCTGAAGACCGTGGGCCTCATCCAATACATGTTGCAATGCGGACTTCCCGTTCCTATCGGGGAAAACTCCCGCACCGGCATTTTCGGCAGCATCTTCATCGACATCGGTGACGAGCAGAGCATCGAAGACGATTTGAGTACCTATTCCAGCCATCTGCTCAATATGAAAAACATGATGAAGTCCTGTAGTGACACCAGCCTCTTGCTCATCGACGAGTTCGGAGGTGGCACGGAACCGCAAATCGGCGGTGCCATAGCCGAAGCCGTACTGAGACGATTCAACCAAAAGAAAGCTTTCGGCATCATCACGACACACTACCAAAACTTGAAACACTTCGCCGAAGACCACGAGGGCGTTGTGAACGGCGCCATGCTCTACGACCGACAACACATGCAGGCTCTGTTTCAACTGCAGATCGGCAACCCGGGAAGTTCGTTCGCCGTGGAAATCGCCCGTAAAATCGGCATCCCGGAAGACGTGATAGCCGACGCTTCCGATTTGGTGGGCAAGGAATACGTCAATGTGGACAAGTACTTGCAAGATATCGTAAGAGACAAGCGGTATTGGGAAAACAAGCGGCAGAATATCCGCCTCCGGGAAAAGGAACTGGAGAAGACCATAGCCCGTTACGAGGCGGAAATAACAGAGTTGCAACACAACCGGAAAGAAACTCTGCGTAAAGCCAAAGAAGATGCCGAGCAACTGCTCCGGGAATCGAATGCCAAAATAGAGAACACCATCAAAACCATCAAAGAGGCGCAAGCCGAAAAGGAAAAGACCCGAAACGCCCGTCAAGAATTGGACGAATTCAAAAAAAACTTGGACGACGTTGAAAAACAATACGAAGCGGACAAGATAGCCCGTAAAATGCGGCAATTGCAGGATCGGGGGAAAAGACAAGCCCAACGGAGAGAGAAAAAAGCATCCGAGACCGCCAGAAAGACACGACCCGACGCCTTGCTCCAAGCCACACAAGAAGCGGAAGAACGAAACCGCCCCCTGCAACCCGGCGAAACCGTGCGCATCAAAGGGCAGACCACCGTAGGCACAATAAAGAAAATAGACGGGAAAAATGCCGTCGTCACTTTCGGAATGATGCGTACCAACGTAAAACCGGAACGTCTGGAGCGGGCCGCGGCTCCCATGACTCCCACCCGGACACAGGTCGTAACCTACGTCAGCAAACAGACGGAAGACAGCGTACACGAAAAAAAACTTAATTTCAAACAGGACATCGATGTCCGGGGCATGAGGGGAGACGAAGCCATCCAAGCCGTCACCTATTTTATAGATGATGCCTTGCTGTTAGGAATATCCAAAGTGCGCATCCTGCATGGAACGGGTTCCGGCATCCTGCGCACGCTGATTCGCCAATATCTGCACACGGTATCCGGCGTAAAGGACTTCAAAGACGAACACGTACAGTTCGGAGGGACAGGCATCACCGTAGTAGACCTGATTTGACTTCATACCGGCAGATATGCGCTGTGAAACGAATTTGCATGTCATTTTCCCAACCGGACGACGACTAAATAAACCATTATTTATTACCTTTGTACCCAAATAGGTGCATATCGCGACTTTTTAGACTTTAAGAAAAAGATTATGCCGGAGAGATTTCCAAGTCGGACGACGTTCACATCGCAAGACGCATTCATCCAAAAGTCCCATATAAAATTACCGGAGAACTTCAGATTCATCTCCCTGACGCTTTTCACTCCGGAAACTTCCGGTAAACCGAAAATGGCGGTTGGGGTCTCACCTATCCCGTCGGACATATCGCTGCCGGATTTTATCGGCACAGCTTCCCGGGTCGGGAGGCTTCGCCGCATTACCACCCCTTCTCCCCGCAACGCCATGAACCTTAACCATAAACTGTTCATACAGCCTAATTTTTACGCTTTTAATTTATGAAACAAAAAATCCTATTGCTATCATCCTTGTTCCTCAGCCTGATAGGGTATGCGCAACCCATCGATTGGAACAAGAAACTGCCGGCAGACCCGAACGTCTTAATCGGCAAACTACCGAACGGTATCACCTATTACCTCCGGCACAATGAAGAGCCCAAAGACCGAGCCAGTTTCTTCATCATCCGCAATGCAGGCGCGTTGCTCGAGAAT
Source organism: uncultured Paraprevotella sp. (assembly GCA_964466445.1). GTDB lineage: Bacteria > Bacteroidota > Bacteroidia > Bacteroidales > Bacteroidaceae > Paraprevotella. The sequence continues at coordinate 6,276 of CAYXQT010000074.1, forward strand.
GACGACCAGGACGGCTTAGCCCACTTCCTGGAACACATGGCCTTCAACGGCAGCAAGAACTTCCCGGGCAACAGCATGATTTCCACTCTCGAACGTCACGGCATCTCTTTCGGCGGGAACCTGAATGCCTACACCACACAGAACGAGACGGTTTACAACATCAGCGACGTGCCGATGAACGACGAAAGTCTGACGGACACCTGCCTGCTCATCCTGCACGACTGGTCTTACTACCTGACCCTCGACCCGAAAGACATAGACGAGGAGCGCGGGGTCATCACCGAGGAGTGGCGTACACGCAACAACAGCGCGACCCGCATCTTCAACCAGAAGAGACCCGTGCTCTACAAAGGCTCGAAATATGCCGTGCGCGATGTCATCGGGAACATGGATGTCGTCCGGACGTTCAAGCCCGAAACTCTGCGCGACTTTTACCACAAATGGTACAGGACAGACCTGGAAGCCATCGCTGTCGTAGGCGACTTCGATATCAAATATATGGAAGAAAAGATAAAGAAAGTCTTTTCTTCCATCCCTGTCATCCCCAATCCGGAGCCGCGGCCGTTCTTTGAAATCCCTTCCCACGACGAGACTTATTTCTGCTTAGCCACCGACAAGGAGGCCACTTCTTCCAACGTGCAGGTCATCCGCATCTTCCGCGACAAGGAATACGACGGCAAGGGGTATTCCACTTATCAGGACGTGAAAAACAGTCTGATGATTGACTTTTACAACAGCATGGCGGCCGAACGCATCGGAGAAATCATCCAACGCGGGCAAGCCCCCTACGTAAAAGCTACGATCGGCTTCTCCGGCATGGCGAGAGGGTATTATGCCTATTCCGTCACCGCCACGGCCAAGCCGGATCAGGAACGGGAAGCACTTTCCGGTGCCTTGGAGGAACACGAACGCATATTCCGGCACGGATTCACCGAAGACGAACTGAGCCGCACGAAAGCCAACATGCTGGCCAACCTTGAATCCATGGTGAAAGACAAGGACAAGACATCCAATGACGCATACGCCGATGAAATGCGTATCCATTTCTTGGACAATGAAGCTATCATCGACATAGAAGATTACGCCGTGGCTGTCAAGGAAATCCTTCCGACCATTACGGCAAAGGAAGTTTCCGAACAAGCCCGAAAATGGTGGAAAGCAGACAACCGTACCATCGTCGTCAGCGGCCCGAGCGAAGGAGCCGCGCACCTCTCGGAACAAGAAGCCCGGGATATTCTTGCCGAAGCGGAGGAAACAGAAGTGGTTGCATACGAAGACAATAGCGTAAAAGGCGACCTCATCGAAAAAGAACCTGCGGCCGGAACTGTCACAAAAGTGAAGGACTTGCCGCAATTCCAAGCTGAAGAATGGACCTTAAGCAACGGAGCCAAGGTAATCTACCGCAGGGCAGACTACGAGAAAGACGAAGTGGCTTTGGCGGCTTACAGTCCCGGCGGTTCTTCTTTGTATACGGACATCAATCTTCTTCCCGCGGCATCCAATGCCGGACAGTTCGCTTCGAACTACGGCTTGGGAGTCTACGACGAAATAGCATTGGGCAAATTGCTCACGGGTAAAAAGGCCGGATGCGAGGTTTCCATCGGCGGGCTGTATGAAAACGTCAACGGAAGTTCCACGCCCAAAGACTTCGAAACGATGATGCAACTGGCGTATCTCCGCTTCATGGAACCTCGTTTCGATACATTGGCACATAAAGCCATCATCGAACGCAACCATATCTACGCCAAGCAGATTGCCGGACAACCGCAAACCATAATACGCGATTCCATCTCGTTGATTTCCGCCGACTATAATCCGCGCGTGCAATTGTTCAATGACGCATACGTAGACCGACTGACGCTCGACCGCATTGAAACGGTTTACCGCGACCGTATTTGCGATGCCAGCGACTTCACTTTCTTCATCGTCGGGAACGTGGACAAAGACACGGCGCAGATAATGGCTCGGAAATATGTCGGTTCCCTCCCCTCCCTTCACCGGAATGAAAAATGGGTAGACCGTCAGGTCAGGGCTCCGAAAGGCAAAGTGGAAAAGAACATAGAAATTCCGTTGGAGGTGCCGAAGTCAACAGTCATAGTCCAGTTCAACAAGGAAATGGAGTACACTCTGAAAGAGTCTTACATCATCAGCTTATTGGGCAATATCCTTACCAACCGCTATACCAGAACTATCCGAGAAGAACAGGGCGGAACCTACGGCGTAGGAGTAAACGGCGCAGCCTCACGCGAGCCATACAACAACTATGAGATGTATATGGTTTTCGAGTGCGACCCTGAAAAGGCTAATGAACTGAAACCTCTGCTTTACAAGGAAGTGGACAACATCATTCAGGAGGGCGTCACGGAAGAAGAACTTGGCAAAGTAGTCAAAAACACGCTGAAAGAGGCAGAACAAAGCAAACTGCATAACGCTTATTGGCTGACGACTCTTGTGACATATTACAAAACGGGAGTGAATCTGGACGACCCGAAAAACATGGAAGACCTTGTGGCTTCCATCAAGCCGAAAGACGTGCAGATTTTCGCCGAGAAGTTCTTTAAGGACGCGGATGTCATTGACTTGACATTCTCTCCCCGACAGACCGAATAGTCTAAAATAAAACATTCAGCATAGCTCGGCAAGGTCGGCCTTGCCGAGCTGTCTGTTTTTATACCCCTTTATTTTCACCAGCCTTTGGTAATGCATAGATTCAAGTGCCCGTACCCGCAAAGAACCGTGCGGTCTTGGTTTTCTACGTTAAAAGGCCGCGTCCTTTACGCCCCCGCGTCATATCCGGCAAAGGAAAATTAAGAATTTGTCTTGAATATTAGTGTCCGATAAGAAACCGAGAGATGAACAAATGCCGTATTGATGACTGGCCGTTTCCTTGCTCGTTTGGCATATCCTTGCCGCACGTTCCCCGTACAGCCCCGCCGAAGAGTTAGCCGGACAGCCCCGGCTCATCGGCCTTCCGCCGCATTCGCGGCACGCCTGTCGCGTCTGTTGCCGAAAAACAGACACTCAAGGCAGGCGATGCGCTCCTCCTTTCCCACAATGACTGCCTCCTTGGGCATAATAATCTTTTCTCAGGCGGACAACCCGCTTTACAAAACGGCTGTCTCGTCCGGGCGCATGTCTGTCGGATTTCGCGACATGACGGAACGCTTGTTCCCGTTCAAATCAAAAACGACACGGGAAAGGAGGCTTATTTCGGAGACTTACGGATTATACGCTTATTCTTCACTCAGATTCGCGCAACCGGTCGATGCGGGTTACCAACCCGTCCGACACGCCGGTTACCACCTTGCGGCAAAACATCTTTCCGCTCCGTCTCAGCAGGGGCAGGTCGGCTTCAGTCCAAATCCTGATGCACTTACCATAGAAAATGTGGTGCAACGGTGTCAATCCCACCAGACCGGGATACTCGCCTTCGTAGCGCATGGCGCGGAGTGCAAAGGGAGAATTGAACACAATGGTCTGGATACAGAGTTCGCTGGGTACGAAAGAGGTTTTAAAATAACGTGCCAATGCTTTCTCGTTACACAGCCGCTCATATACATAGCGGGCGCAGGGCAGGGTCAAAGCCCAATAGTCGGAACCGCAGTACACATCCATTTCTCTCCCCCCCCCATTCTTACCACAGGAGGCCTGCGCACGGGCAGCCATTTCAGCAAATTGCGCGAGACTACAATCAGCTTGTTTTTCCACCACTGGTTACGCCAAGGCAAGTCGCGGAAAAAATGATAGTTCACGAATCTTCTCCGCTGATTTACATTGGCGCAACGGGTAAGATTCATACCCATGATGAATTCCCGTCCGGGCTGACTGTCGAAGTAGCGATGAATGTCGGCATTGCTCCATAGCGGATAGTCCTGCCCCGACAGACAAACCACCCGGCCATAGTCACGCCCGCTTTGCAATACG
>CAYXQT010000075.1:0-10166 GCA_964466445.1 uncultured Paraprevotella sp.
CCGACCTCCGACACTTCGGATTACAAAGTTATCAGTTTTACTTTTTACCCCCCCCCATTTAATTTATGTTTTTTAACCAGGATTATCGGCATTTACGGGCACAAGTTGCGGCGGGCGACGAAAAAACTCCGTATGCCGCTCCCCGTCGGAAAAGTACGGCGGAAGGACGCTTCGCCGGGAGCGCGGAAGAAAGCGCGGGGGCGCATAGGCCGGACTGCTGTGTCATGGGCGGGTTTGTGAAGAATTTGCACGCCGGACTGCAGAAAAACCTTCAGGATGGAAGCCCCGGGCAACGGGACAAGACACGGAAACCGCAGGGGCAGACCTATGAGGGCTGAACATGGCGATGCCCGTCCGCTACAATTTCATGCGGCATTCCAACAAGGTGTTCAAAGGCATCGCGGATGACGGCAGGAGCGCAACGGGGTGGTGCCACGGTTTCAAACTTCGTCTGCCTGCAACGGTTGCGGGAAGGTCATGATCTTCCGTCTTACAGGAACCGACGCGGACGGCAGGGACGCAAGGTCGTGGAATGTGTCCGTTAAGGAGTTTTATGGCAAGGTCTTTGCCGACAAGGGACACATCAGGAGGGTGTTCTTTGAGGGACTTTCCGACCGCGGTATACACCCGTGTACTCACATCACCGTTCGGTACACGACTTCATGATGGACGTGCCCGACTCTCACGCTTACCGCTTCCTTGACAACAACTTTTCCCTTGACAAACGTTTCCCTGTCAAACGAAACGGCAAGTAACTTCCAACCCCTTATCCGGTGAAAACGGCATACCCGTCCCTCCTTTGCCGTCCCGCTTCCGGCAGTCCGCGAAGTCAATCGGGAAAAGGTTTTCCACGGACACGGACGGCTGACGAGGAGCGCGATACATCCCCGAATGCCTGTCGATGTCCGCGATGTCGCCGCAAGGGGTACGTCCTCCCTTTCCGGCTTGCATGACACGCCTCGCCGCGCGTCTCCTCTCGCTATCTGACAAAGTGCATGGGTGTCCACGGCTCGCGTCCGGGTGCTCCGTCCCTTCCGAGCGATTTCAGCATCCAAGCCATGTTGTCCGCCAAAGTGCGCATGGTCTGCATGCCCTCGGTGTCGCGTGCCGCCTCCCCTTCCTCGCGCCCGTAAACGATGTTCCAGTATTGCGACGTGACCACGGGCATGTTCATCATCTGGAACGGCATCGTCAGCGTCTGGAAAGCCGCCGTCGCGCCGCCCCTGCGGCAGACCGCCACGGCCGCGGCAGGTTTGTCCTGCACGTCGGCACCGGCGAAGAACATGCGCTGGATGAGCGACAAGACCTGCCCCGCCGGCTGGCCGTAATAGACGGGCGCACCCACCACCAAGCCGTCGGCTTCGTTCATCTTGTCTATCATTTCGTTGCAGATGTCGTCGCCGAAGGCGCAATGGCCGTCCCCCTTGCGCCTGCAACTGCCGCAGGCGATGCAACCACGCACGGCCTTGTTCCCAATCCATGCTATTTCAGTCTCCACGCCTTGTTTTTCCAAAGTCCCGGCCACCTCCGAAAGGGCGACGAAAGTGTTGCCGTTCTTCCGTGGCGACCCGTTAATCAACAGTACTTTCATGATGTTCCTTGTTTATCGATGCCTTATCAAATAACGCGGGTGCGGGTGTCTTATTGCCCCTCCCGGCCCGTTTCCGGGCTTCTTCGGACTTCTCTCCCCGTGGAGCACGCGGGATTCCGGCAATGCCCTGCTGTCCTGCCGCACTCCTCCCCGTCGCGACGGTCCGCGGATTCCGCCCTCCCGTAGTCGGAATTACCCGATATACCGGCTGTATCTTCCGAAGAAGCGCCTGAACGCGCCCCATCTCATCAGTCCCTGCTCGAATGCCAGAACTCCCGACAAGGCGCAGGCCACGCCCAGCATCACGTCGATGAGGTAGTGATGCCCGGAGTAGACCGCCGTCCACCAGATGCCTACCATGATAAAGGAGAACAAGGCAATCAGCCGTTTCCCGCAACGCCCCTTGACGGCATACGCCACGGCCACGACCATGTAGGCCGCGTGCAACGAGGGGACGGCGGCGAAGACATTGGCGTTGCGCCCGTAAATGGAATGGAAGACGGGGAAGCCCACCAGCTCGTCGAAACGCCCCAGCCCGGCCACGTTGCCCGGCGTGCCGGGCAACGGCTCGAAACCGTAGTTCATGGCGTACCAGGGCGGTGCCGCCGGATGCACGTAATACCCGACAAAGCCGATGAGGTTTACCAACAGGAAGACCATGGAGAAGCGCAGGTATGTGTCGCGCTTGCCTTTCAAATACAGCCACAGGCCGAACGCGACGGGCACGGGCACCCAGCAGAGGTAGAACAAGCCCGCGAGGAGGTCGCCCGCCGCGCAGTGGTGCAACGCGAAATACTCGGAAGGTATCAGTTCCGCCCCGTCCGACGCGATGCCGAACAGCGACTTTTCCGCCTCGTAAAGTCCCCTGACATCGATGGGGTTCACCTCGTAATTGGGATACAGCCGCATCCAGTCGTAGGAAACGGCGAATACGACGAAAGGCAGTATCGCCACCGCCAACTTGCGCGTCGTCCGGCAAGCGAAGAAGAGCGCGAGGAACACGCCCGCCAGCAGCAGGTGTTCCGCACGCAACCCTATGCACGCCGCCGTCAACGCCAGATACGCGGCAGTCCCGACGGCAACGAGCCACGCTTCCCGCACGGAAAGGGTATCGCTCCTTTTTCCCATGTCAACGCTTCTTTGAGAGTCTGCGGCAATGGGCGATGCGCGCGAACGCCGTCAAGTTGGCAAGGACGGCTATCACGGTCATGGGGACAATCAGAATCAGCATCGGGTCGAACGACCTGCATCCGCCGAACACGCCGCAGAACAAGGCACCGAGACCCGTCAGCGTCACGCGTTCCGGGCGTTGCATCAGGCCCACCTTGCACTCCATCCCCAGCCCCTCCGCCCGCGCGCGGACGTAACTCACCATGAGCGAGCCCACGAGCGCGGCGAAGGTTACCATCGAACCCCACGTGTAGCCTTGCAGTATCAAGTAGTAGAAGATGCCGAACAGCGTCGCCAACTCGCTGTAACGGTCGAGCACCGAGTCGTACAACGCGCCGAAGACGGACGACAGGCCGCCGAGCCTCGCCACGCGCCCGTCCATCATGTCGAACAGGCCGGCAAAGAGGACGATGCCTCCGCCCCAGCCCACATAGGCAAGCTCGCCCGGCTTGCACAGTCCGGCGTACACGAACACGCAGGCGGCCGCGACGTTCAGCACCAACCCCGCCGTCGTGACGACGTTGGGCGTGACACCCGCCTTAATCATCCCGTGCACGACGGGGTTTATAATCTTATAAATCAACTGTTGCGACCAATCCCTGTAATTCATTTCAGTCCTTTTTATTCTCCAAATGTTGCCGCATGAAGCCCTTGAAGTGGTGGTTGCGGTACACGAACACACGTTGCAGCTGGAAGTTCCAGAAGACAGCCACGAGGACGGCCACGACAACCTTTGACAGGATGAACACGTTGTCTCCGCCGCAGCACGACAGCGTATTCACCCAACGCATTCCCGACAGCCACGTGTTCAGGGACACCGTTCCCCACGTGTTCAACAAGATGCTCCCGCTCCAGACGAGGAAATATTTCAGCGCGACGTGCCACTTCTTGCAGTCGTCCGCGTGGAACACCCATCCGTAGTTGATGACGCAGTTCACCATCCCGCCCGCCAGAGAACCCGAGAACGTGGCGTACAGCAAGGGCAGCGAGGAAAACTTCACCAACGAGACGGCCACGAGGAAATCCGCGAGGCTCGCCACGTAGGCCGACAGCTGGGTCTTGAAAAAGACCTGGACGGCGCGACGCCAGCCTACGAGCCCGCGTTCCCTCACCCTGTCAGCCATCGCACGACTACCAAGACCGCGAAGCCATAAATGCCCGCCACAATATCGTCCATCATCACCCCGTAACCTCCCGGCAGGCTCTCCATGTGCCGGATGCCCAGCGGCTTGAATATGTCCAACAGACGGAAGAGGACGAAAGCACCCGACGCGAACCAAACGTCGCCCGCCGGCGCAGCCAGCAAGGCTATCCACACTCCCACCATCTCGTCCACGACCACGCGCGACGGATCTTCCCCCCAGTACGGCTCCAGACAGTCGGCTGCCCACACGCCCGCTACCGTGAAGACGAGGATTAAAGCCACCGTCAAGCCTATCAGCCACGTCTCCGGGACGAAGGCGGACAGCACGAACCATACGGCCACGGCCAGCAGGGCACCTGCCGTGCCGGGAGCAAAAGGAGAAAAGCCCGAGCCGAAGCCCGTGCCGATGAGAACCGGGAGGAATGGGGGTTTCTTCATTGACGGACAAGTCTTATTCGGAAATAGTGGGAAGAGGAGGAGCCAGAAGCGACGGAACGGCAAGAGGGGAAAAACGACAAGGCGGTAGGGGCGGTGTCATATGATGAGACTTCCCGCACCCCGCCGCCTTGTTCCTTTTTCCGTCCTCCGCCATCGGCTTGCCTCAATCCAGATAACTCGGTGCCGTCTCGCCGACCATGTCGCGCAACGTCTCCTTAAGAATCCTCCACTGCTGGAACAAGTCGTGCACGGGCTCATGCTCGAAGTCGTGCATCGGGCTTTTGCAGAAGAACGACAGCCACGTCTGTATGCCGCACATGCCGGCACGCTGGGCCAAGTCGGTGAAGAGGACCAGATCGAGCGCGATGGGAGCCGCCAGGATGGAGTCGCGGCACAGGAAGTTCACCTTGATTTGCATCGGGTAACCCATCCAGCCGAAGATGTCGATGTTGTCCCACGCCTCCTTGTTGTCCTTGCGCGGCGGGTAATAGTTGATGCGCACCTTGTGGTACACGTCGCCGTACAGGTCGGGGAACTTGTCGGGTTCCAGTATGTTGTCGATGACGGAAAGTTTGCTGACTTCCTTGGTCTTGAAGTTCTCCGGCTGGTCGAGCACCTCGCCGTCGCGGTTGCCGAGGATGTTCGTGGAGAACCATCCGCTGACACCCAGCATGCGCGTCTTGAACATCGGGGCGAGCACCGTCTTCATCAACGTTTGTCCGCTCTTGAAGTCCTTGCCCGCGATGGGCACGTTCATCTTCTTGGAGAACTCCCACATGGCGGGGATGTCCACGCACAAATTAGGCGCGCCCATGATGAAAGGCACGCCCTCCGCAATCGCGGCATACGCATAGCACATGCTCGGCGACACCACTTCCGTGTTGTTTTCCTTCATCGCCTTTTCCAAGGCGGCGAGCGACTTGTGCTCCTCCGCCATGGGGACGAAGATTTCCGTGCTTGCCGCCCAGATCATCACGGCGCGGTCGCATCCGTTGTCCGCCTTGAAGGCGCGTATGTCCTCGCGCAACTGCTCCACCATGTCCCAGCGGGTGGCGGCCTTTTTCAGGTTCGTCCCGTTCAGGCGCTTCGCGAAGTTGTGGTCGAAAGCGGCGGTCATCGGCTTGATGGCCTGCAACTCGTCCTTCACGAGATTCAAGTCCTTCTCTTTCAAGACTTCGGCGTACTTCGCCGCTTCATAGGCGTTGTCGGGGAAAATGTCCCAACCGCCGAAGACGATATCTTCCAAGTCGGCCACGGGCACCACTTCCTTGACGGGATGCTCCTTGCCGTCCTTCATACGAATGGTAGCCAGCTGAGTAATCGAACCTATGGCTTTCGCCAGCCCCTTGCGGGCGGCCAAAGTGCCTGTTATCATGGTAGTTGCAACAGCACCTCCTACTCCCGCCACCAATACGCCCAAACGACCGGTCGCCGGCTTAATGTCTTTTTTCATAGCCATTCCATGTTTAGTTTTTAAAATCACGTCCAAATATAGGGATTTTTGCCCAATATAATCATTTTTTTATTAAAATTAATGCACCGTTAGTAAGATTTAAGTTAAAAACAGCCATATTTGTAAGGCAAAAACGTCCAAGGCGGGCGGATAAAAGGGTTCTGCCGCCAATCTTGGGGCGACACGAGAGAATCGACGAACCCGCCTTATGTCCACGGATAAAAGTACGATTATGGGAAAAGAAACATCGGCAAGGATTCAGACCTCAATTCTTGGCAAGGCCGAGAAGAAAGCCCTCGCGTGGCTTGCTCGAAGACAGCCCCGATGGATGACCTCGGATACCTTGACTTACGTCGGCGTATTCGGGACTGTCGTCTATGCCATAGGAGGGTGGCTCTCCAATGCTAACATCATGTATCTGTGGCTTTCGTCGTTCGGACTCGTCCTGCACTGGTACGGCGATAGCCTCGACGGCACGCTCGCCCGCTTCCGCGACACGCAACGTCCCGTATACGGCTTCTTCATCGACCACACGCTGGATGCCGTCACCACATGCCTCATCTTCCTCGGAACGGGACTTTCTCCATTGCTGCGGATGGATGTCGCGTTGGCATGCCTCGCCGGATACTTGAGTCTCTCCGTCTACACTTATGTCTGCACCATCGTCAAGGAGGAGTTCCGCCTCACCTACGGCAAGCTCGGCCCCACTGAATCCCGCTTGCTACTCATTCTTCTGAACATACTTTATATGTACACGCCATGGGGAGAATGGCACGTGAGCCGGAACGGCACACGATGGGGCGCATTCGACATCCTTGGCATCATCGTCGCCATTGCATTCTTCTGTATTTATATCGCGCAATTCCTTAAGGACAGAACCGAACTCTCCCGCCGAGACCCTTTCAAGCCCTACGGCAGGCAACCGTGAACGGTATGGAACGGGACATGCGCATGGATTCCGGCCTGTCCGTGGGCAGACCGAAATTTCTATATGCAGGAAAACTATGCAAATCAATGGCTTCCCCATCCGTAACCGTCACACGGCCTTTCATGTGCGCCGTCGCAAAGAAAAGACGAGGGCGGCAAAAAGCAATCACGGGATTGGCAACCGATTGCCAAAGGCCGCACAACAGATGCCAACCGCCTTGCGCCGTTTTTCGCCTCATCGGGACGAAAAAAACGGTATCACCTTTCTTTGTACCGTTTTTTCCGTTGGACAATCAACCGTTTTCACTATCTTTGCGGCAAATAACGAAGAAACGAAAAATGTTCATGAGGAAAATCACGCGCGGACTTCCTCTCCTCGCCGCACTTTCGCTCGCCGCCTGCATACAGGACGAGGCCCAGAACGCCGAGTGCGACATCGAGATGGCGCAAGTCGTAGTCCCGGACGGGGCGGACGTGGAAGCCTTGTTCTTCAAAGAGAGCGACGCGGTGAAGGAAGTGCCTTCGTCCGTCACCACCATCGTCTTCACCCTGCGCGAAGGTTTCAGCGACTCCACCCTGCTGGAAGCGTTGAGGCTGAACTTCAGGCTCACTCCCGGAGCCACGATTACGCCCGAAAACGGCAGCGAACACGACTTCACCGACGGCGGGGTGAGCTACCGGGTCACTTCGGAGGACGGGCAGTGGCACAGGGATTACCTCGTGAAATTCTCAATCATCCAACCGGTGGGACTCGTGTTCTCGTTCGAGCACTTCAGGCCTGAACCCAACGGGCGTTACTCCGAGTGGTACGAGTTGCCGCACGGCGGCATGCTGAACCAATGGGCCACGGGAAATCCCGGCTTCGCCATCAGTCGCTCCTCCGCCACGCCCGAAGAGTTCCCGACGATACCGTGGACGGAGAACACCGTGAGCGGAAAGGCCGTCAAGTTGGAGACGTGCGACACGGGACCTTTCGGGGCGATGGTGGACATGCGTATCGCGCCGGGCAACCTGTTCGTCGGGACGTTCGACGTGACCTACGCCTTGAAGGATGCCATGGTCGCCACGCACTTCGGACTACCATTCAACCGCAAGCCGGTGAGCTTCGAGGGCTACTACAAGTTCACCCCCGGCGCGAAATTCCAAGACGAGGAAGGCCGCGTGATAGAGGGACGGGTGGACGACCCCGACCTGTACGCCATCCTCTATAGAAACACGGACGAGAACGGGCAGCCTTTCTCGCTGTTGGGCGACAACGTGCTGTACCACTACCCCACGGATGCGCAAAAGCCCACCCTTTCCTCTTTCGTCCTGGGCGGCGATACCGTGTGGAGCCACCGGAATTCGGTGGGCATGGCCCGCGTGATGCATCCCAAGCACGACTTCAACGAATGGACATATTTCAACATAGACTTCGTCTACAACGCGGAGGTGGACGAGAACCTGTTGCAGGACTATGGGTACAATCTGGCCGTAGTCTTCACTTCCAGCGTGGAGGGCGCGAGCTTCCGCGGCGCCATAGGCAGTACGCTCCTCATCGACGAAGTGAAGGTGAATTGCGAATGAATACAGACCCCTTTATCCCGACGGCATGAAAAAGATAGGATACATACTGGTGCTGACGCTGGCTTTCGCCGCGCGTCCGTCACAAGCCCAGCGCATCATCAAGGAGATGATGCAGGAGAAGAAAGAAAACCGCGAAGCCAACCTCGCCAAGTGGGGACCCACTTCCGACCATGACGGCATGGGCTTCATCGTGCGTGCCGGGTACGTGTTGGGCGGCACCACGCCTCTCCCGTTGCCCGACGAAATCCGCAAGATTAAGGAATTCGCTCCGAAAGGGGGCGTGAGCCTCGGCATCGACGGGTACAAGTACTTCAACACGCGCTGGGGAATCTCCGCCGGGCTGCGCTTCTTCTTCGAGGGCATGCACACCGGCGCAAGGGTGAAGAACTACAACATGGCCATCGTCATGGACGAGGACGTGGTGGAGGGACGCTTCACCGGCACGGACATTACCGACACGCGCATGGCGGGGCTCACCATCCCCGTCACCGCCACTTACCGCGTGGGAGCGCGGTGGACGTTCAACCTCGGTCCGTACTTCAGTTATTGGTTCTACCGCGACTTCGACGGAGAGGTGTTCGACGGCTACCTGCGCGAGGAAACTCCCGTGGGACAGAAGATAGTCATCGGCTCGGACAACCCCGCCACCTACGACTTCAGCGACGACATGCGCCGGGTATCATGCGGCATGGAGTTCTGCGCCGACTACCGCGTGATGAAGCACCTCAACGCTTTCGCCCTGCTCGACTGGGGGACGTGCGACGTGTTCAAGGACGACTTCCGGACTGTCACGTTCCCGCTCTTTCCCCTCTACGCCACTTTCGGGATGGCGTATTACTATTGAAACGTGAAATTAAAAAATAAGGCTATGAAGAAATTATTACTCGCTACACTCGCCGCATGCAGTGCATGGTCGGGCGCACAGGCTCAATCGCACGAATATCAGGGGGACTTGGTCGTGACCGTGGACGACTATACCACTCCTCCCATGCCGACCACTGTTTCCGCAGAGTTCCTGGAAGAACTGCTCGTCAATGTCGAACTGAAAAACTTCACGCTACAACAGGGAGAAGATGTTATCCCCGTGGGCAACATTCAAATCGACAGCATTCCCCTCACGCCGCAAGACGGCTACTACAGTTTCGACTTGAAAAACAAGATTACCATCGTCACCGCCGGCGACCCCGGAACCGATTGGATGGGACCAACCTTGTTTGCGGATGGACTTCCCATCGACATTTCCGGGAAAATATCCGAGACCAAGCTCTATTGCACGCTGGACATCGTTTTCGGACCGCAACATATCCACGTGACGTTCGGCACGGACTTCACGTCTTCCGTCCGCCCGTCCGTGGTCGGGGAACAGACGCGGATTTTGAACGTCTATGACTTGCAAGGCACGCTTGTCAAGAGCAACGCCGCCAAAGCCGATGCCTTGAACGGACTGCGGCGAGGGGTTTACATCGTGGACGGCAGGAAAGTCGTCAAGAAATAAGGGATTTCCAATCCCCGACGGGAAATCCGACGGATGTTAACGGGTCATCGCGCGGAAATCACGTATTTCCGCACGAATCCGTCTCCGTCGCGGAATATCGCATTCATGAGGCTCTTGTCTCGACATCCTGACATTCTGTCAACGGCGAAAGGCAATCCCCGTCGCGCTTCACTTCCCCACAACGGGGAAAGGCTTCCCCGCGGTTGCTCCGTGCGCACTTTTATCCGTCCGGGTCAGACCTGGATGCCATATACTTGCTTGACCTCGTCCATCACGAAAGTGGTTTCCAAGGAGCCGAGGCTCTCGATTGTCCCCAGCACGTTGAGGAGGAACTCCCGGTAATACTTCATGTCGGGCGCGTGGATTTTGAACAGATGGGCGT
>CAYXQT010000076.1:0-10164 GCA_964466445.1 uncultured Paraprevotella sp.
TCACCGACCCGCAGTTGCAGGTTCTGATTGAAAGGGGGCTGGCACAAAACGCGGACCTGCGTAGCGCCCAACTGCAAATCGAACAGTCCGAAGCCGCACTGAAGGCCGCCAAATGGGCCTACCTCCCCAGCATCGCCCTCGCCCCGCAAGGCTCGCTGGCCGGTGTGGACTGGGGGAAAGCCACGCAGACCTACACCATCCCGGCGTCGGCCTCCTGGCAGATAGACATCTTCGGAAGCCTGCACAACGCGCGGAAGCGTGCGAAGGCCCAGCTCGAGAACAGCCGGGCTTACAAGCAGGCCGTGCAGTCGCAGCTCATCGCCGCCATCGCCAACTACTACTACTCGTTGGCCATGCTGAAGGACCAGTTGGCCGTCAGCATTGAGACGGAAAAGCTGTGGAAGGAGAACGTGGAGACGACCCGCGCCCTGATGGATGCCGGGCAGAGCAACATGGCGGCCGTGTCGCAGACCGAGGCCAACTATTACGGCATCTGCACGCAAATCACCGACTTGAAACAGCAAATCAGCGATTTGGAGAACGAGTTCTCCGCCCTCTTGGGTGAGGCTCCGCAAAAGTACGACATCGGTTCCTTGGACAACTGGACTGTCCCGGCCCGCATCTCCGCAGGCATTCCTGCCGCCGCCCTGTCGCACCGTCCGGACGTGAAGGTAGCGGAAACCCAACTGGCCGTGGCGTACTACGCCACCAACGAGTCGCGTGCGGCTTTCTATCCGGCTCTGAACTTGGGCGGCGCCATAGGTTGGACGAACGACCTCGGCACCGTGCCCGTCAACCCCGGCAAGTGGATATGGAACGCCATGGCCTCGCTGACGATGCCCATCTTCCAGAACGGGAAGCTGCTCGCGCAGTACAAAATCTCGAAGGCGCAGCAGGAACAGGCCAAGATCTCGTTCCAGCAGACTTTGCTCGACGCGGGAACGGAGGTCAACGCCGCCCTGACGAAGATACAGGCCACAGAAGAAAAGGACGGCTTGTACGCCAAGCAGGTCGCTTCCTTGGAAACGGCGGTGAAAAGCACGCAGGCATTGATGATGAACTCCTCGACCAACTACCTGCAAGTGTTGACGGCCCAGCAGACCTTGCTGACGGCGCGGATGTCGCAAATCAGCAACAAGTTCAGCCGGACACAGGCCGCAATCGAACTGTACCAGGCCTTGGGCGGAGGATACGACGAATAAACGGGCATCTCTTTTCATAAGGACAAGCGAAGGCGGCTTCCGGCATTCTTGCCCGGAGGCCGCCTTCATTCTTACTTATGCCCATGACATGAGGGGGCCAGATGTCCGTTACCGTCCGGAAAAACGCCTTGTCGGGGCAAGGGAAATCTCACGGGACATTCCGGCATTTCCTGTGGAAACCGGCTTGTTCCCGTCGGTCGCCTCTTTTGACAATATGACATCCGTTTCCATCTTTCCGCGAGCAGAATGAAAGGAAAAAGGCCGTTTCACGGTTTGCGGACTGCCGTCGGAAAACGCGAAACAGGAGCGGAAAAGGGCGATTTCGGATACATTTCTTCACGTTTCGGGCATCCTTTTAACGTCCTTTCACCGAAACCGCCCGTTTTCGTGCCGAGAAAAATTTACGTTCCTGCGGAAGAAACACTTTTTTTCTCCGCAGGAAAATCCAAAAAAGTGCGGATTCCGGCGGATTTTCCTCCCGAAAACGGCGGAACGGACTGCGGGGAAACCGTCTTTTTCTCTATTTGGAAGGAAAACGGGCGTCGGGTCGAAGTGTCGTTTTGTCAGGCGGAACGCCCGACGGGCTTGCGCGTCCCCCGTCCGCAAGCGCGGAGAGTTACTTTCCACCGTGCTTTCTGGAAGCGGAATCCCCTTTCCGGCTGACATCCCGCCTTATGGAAACGGCGCGGGAATCGCGTATTTCCCGCGGCGTTCCGACGGGCGTGCGAATACGCGAGCCCCGCGGAGGTGGGATTGACATCTTGACAAAACGACAGCCGGCGGAAACCGCGTCTTCCGGATTGTCATGCAAGACCGCCTTTCCGCTTGCGGGCTTTTCCCTCACGGACGCGGGACATGCCTTTCCGCCCGACACAACGGAAGCCCGGACTTCCTTGCGGCCTTCAAGAGGCATCCTGCCGACCTGCCGCGTCCCTCCGCGACGCCCCGCATTCAGGAGAGGACACGAAAAATCCCGATAGCCTCTCGCCATCGGGACTGCCATGCTTCGCCGCCGCGCCTGTCAGAAAGGCAGGTCGTCTTTGGAATCTCCCGTCGAAAAGTCGACGGGCGCGGTATCCGCGGCCGGCGGGAAAGGCACCGGCTCCGCAGGGGGTTCGGCCGCCGCGGCCGCACGCTCCACTTTCCATGCGCGGACGGTGTTATACCACCGGCCGTTGTATTCGTGCGCGTCTATGTCGAAAGACACGGTGAGCTGCTCGCCGATCTTGATGGCGAACTGCGCGATTTTGTCCGCTCCGTAAACGTTGAAGCACAACTTCCGCGGGTATTGCTCCTGGGTCTCCAGCACATAGTCCTGCGATTTCCACTCCGTGCCGGTGCGTTGCGAGACACCTCCCCGCTCCGGCAGCACGGCGATGATTCTTCCTGTGATTTCCATATTCCTGCATTAACTGTTTGGTGACGCTAAATTACGACATATTTTTCACTTCCCCGAATTTTGAATTGTTTTTTTTGTTCCGTACTACTTAAATATGTAATTTTGCTGAACGTAATACTAAATTGCCGCAATATGAAATTTATCGTATCAAGCTCTGCGCTTTTCAACCGCTTGCAGACAATCGGGCGCGTCTTAAACTCGAAGAACACGATTCCCATCCTGGACTGCTTCTTGTTCGAAATACAAGACAACATACTCACCATCACGGCCTCGGACAGCGAGACGACGCTCATCACTTCTCTCGAACTTGTGGAAAGCGATGCCGACATCCGCTTCTGCATCAACGCCAAGACCATCCTGGACTCCATGAGGGAAATCGCGGAACAGCCCTTGGCTTTCGACATCAATCCCGACAACATGGAAATCACGGCCAATTACCAGAACGGACGCTTCAACATCGTGGGGCAGAGTGCCGGGGAGTACCCGGAAATGGGTCTCAAACAGGAGGGCATGGACGAGCTCACCATGCCGGCGGCGACGTTGCTGGGCGGCATAAACCGCTGCCTGTTCGCCACGGCGGACGACGAGTTGCGCCCGGTGATGAACGGCGTGTATTTCGACATCAAGGAAGACAGCCTGACCTTCGTTTCCACCGACGGGCACAAGCTGGTGCGTGACAGGAACCTCAGCGTGAAAGGCGGGCGGACAGCCGCCTTCATCCTGCCGAAGAAGCCGGCGACGATTCTGAAGAACCTCCTGCCGAAAGAGGCGGGCGACGTCACGCTGAAGTTCAGCGACCGCAACGCGTACATCACCATGGAATCTTCCCGTCTCATCTGCCGCCTCATCGAGGGGCGTTATCCCAATTACAGTTCCGTCATCCCGCAAAACAACCCGTACCGGGTCACGGCAGACCGCCTTGCTTTGCTGAGCGCGTTGAAACGCGTGCTGATATTCTCCAACCAGAGCAGCGCTTTAATCAAGCTGCACCTGGAAAACAACCGGCTGGTAGTCTCCGGCCAGGACATCGACTATTCCACCTCGGCGGAGGAGAGCGTGCCCTGCGAATACGGGGACGCCCCGATGAACATCGGCTTCAAGGGCACGTTCCTCATCGACATACTGAACAACACGGGGGGAGAAAACGTCGTCATCGAACTGGCGGACGCGAGCCGGGCGGGGGTAATCGTGCCGGCCGAACAGGAAGAGAACGATGATTTGCTGATGTTGCTGATGCCCATGATGCTGAACGACTAAGAGGACGAAAATGAAATTAAAACTGGACAACCCCGTCGTTTTCTTCGATTTGGAAGCCACGGGAATCAATATCGTGACCGACCGCATCGTGGAGCTGAGCTACATCAAGGTGCGTCCCGACGGAAACGAAGAATCCAAGAGCATGCGGATAAACCCGGAAATGCACATCCCGGAAAGCTCTTCGGCCATACACGGCATATACGATAAGGACGTGGCGGGCTGCCCCACGTTCAAGCAAGTGGCGCGGGGGCTGGCGAACGACATCAAGGGTTGCGACTTCGCCGGGTTCAACTCCAACCGCTTCGACGTGCCGATGCTGGTGGAGGAATTCCTGCGGGCGGGCATCGACATCGACCTCCGAAGGCGCAAGTTCATCGACGTGCAGAACATTTACCACAAGCTCGAACGCCGGACGCTGGGCGCCGCGTACAAGTTCTATTGCGGAAAGGACTTGGAGAACGCCCATTCCGCCCTGGCCGACACGCGGGCCACATACGAAGTCCTTATGGCGCAACTGGACCGTTATCCGGAAGACTTGAAAAACGACATGGCATTCCTCGCCGACTTCTCGCGGATGACGGACAACGTGGATTTCTCCGGGCGCATGGTTTATGACGAGAATCATGACATCGTGTTCAACTTCGGCAAATACAAAGGCAGGAAAGTCACCGACGTGCTGCGCGAGGAACCGGGATATTACAACTGGATACTGCAAGGCGACTTCGCACGCAACACCAAGCAAGTCCTGACTCAGATTCGTTTGAACATGAACGGGGCGTAAACCGGGATGGATGGAGACACTGGGAGGCAAGAAAATCGTGCTGGGAATCACGGGAAGCATCGCGGCCTACAAGGCCTGCCTGCTCGTCCGGGGACTGGTGAAGAGGGGAGCTGAAGTACAGGCGGTCATCACCCCGGCGGGCAAGGAGTTCATCACGCCCGTCACCCTCTCCGCGCTGACCGGCAAGCCCGTGGTCAGCGAATTTTTTTCCCGCCGCGACGGGAGCTGGCACAGCCACGTGTCGCTCGGCCTCTGGGCGGACGCGATGGTGGTTGCCCCCGCCACCGCCTCGTCCGTGGCGAAGATGGCGCACGGGGTGGCGGACAACATGCTCGTGGCGACCTATCTCTCCATGAGAGCCCCCGTCTTCGTGGCGCCGGCGATGGACATGGACATGCTCGCGCACCCCGCCACGCAGGAGAACCTCGAACGCCTCCGCAGTCACGGCGACACCGTCATCGAGCCCGCCACGGGGGAACTGGCCAGCCATATAGAAGGCAAGGGGCGCATGGAGGAGCCTGAAAACATCATCAAGGTCTTGGAAAACCACTTTTCCGCTGACCGGGACTTGACGGGGAAAAGAATCCTGATTACAGCCGGCCCCACGTATGAGAAGATAGACCCCGTGAGGTTCGTGGGCAACTATTCGTCGGGCAAGATGGGCATCGCCTTGGCGGACGAATGCGCCCGCCGCGGGGCGGAAGTCACGATGGTCTGCGGCCCCACTCCGCTCCGCTCCGCGCAACCGGGCATCCGGCGAATCGACGTGGAGTCGGCGGAGGACATGTTCCGCGAAGCCACGGCGCGTTTCCCGGAGGCGGATGCCGCCATACTGTGCGCCGCGGTGGCCGACTTCACGCCCGTCCAGATTTCCGACCGCAAAATCAAGCGTGACGAGGGCGGCCTCGTCCTGCACCTGAAGCCGACGCGCGACATAGCCCGGACGCTCGGACAAATGAGACGTGAGGGGCAAAGGCTCGTAGGCTTCGCCTTGGAGACCCATGAGGGGACGGCGCATGCCCGCGAGAAGCTGGAACGGAAGAACCTCGACTTCATCGTGCTCAACTCGCTGGGCGACCAAGGGGCGGGCTTCCGTCACGACACGAACAAGATAACCATCGTCAGCCGGGCCGGTTCCGCGGCCTATCCGCTGAAAAGCAAAAAAGAGGTGGCGACCGACATCATCGACAGGCTCGCGGCCTTATTCTAACTCCTGATTAACATGCACGACGCACTCAGACACATCGCCTCCGGCCTCAAGCTCATGGCCGTCACGGCATGTCTCCATACGGCGGTGCCTGTCGCGGCGCAGGAACTTAACGCGAGGGTGACCATCAACCGCTCCCAAATCTCCAACACGACGGACGCGGTCTTCGACGCGTTGCAGAACGCCTTGACGGCTTTCGTCAACGAGAGGCAATGGACCGGGATGACATACGAAGAAGAGGAACGCATCAACTGCACTTTCAGCATCACGCTGAAGACTTACAGCGAGACGGACAATTCGTTTACGGGGTCAATACAAGTACAAAGCACGCGCCCGGTGTACGGCTCCAACTATTCGACGACCGTGTTCAATTTCCAAGACGAAGACTTCGACTTCGCTTTCCAGCAGTTCGACCAGCTGGAGTTCCGGCCGGACCAAGTGGACAACAACCTTACGGCTGTCATTGCCTACTACGCCTATCTCATCATAGGAATGGACATGGACACCATGGCGCCGCTCGGCGGTTCCGACATCCTGCAAATGGCCATGGACGTGGCCAACAATTCGCAGAACCTGAATTATGCGGGATGGAAATCCTTCGAGGACGACCGCAACCGCTTCGCCCTCATCAACGACTATCTGGACGGGGCGATGGAACCGCTCCGGCAACTGGAATACAAATACCACCGCCTGGGACTGGACCGCATGACGGAAAACACCGACACGGCACGCGCGGCCATCACGGAGAGCATGGAAATGCTCAAGCAGGCGCGCGACCAGAAAAGCATGAGCGCACTCCCCGTCATATTCACCGACATCAAACGAGACGAGCTGGTCGGCATCTACAGCGGAAAGGGCACGGCGGAAGAACGCGAGAAAGTGTACAACATTGTGTTCGCCATCAACGCCTCGCAAAGCAACTATTGGGAAAGACTCAGAAAATAGGGATATGCTAAGGTCTTTGTTCATCCAGAACTACGCGCTGATAGGCACGTTGGACATACGGTTCGAGCCGGGCTTTTCCGTCATTACCGGGGAGACGGGCGCGGGAAAGTCCATCATCCTTGGCGCAATCGGGCTGTTGCTCGGCCAGCGCGCGGACAGCAAATCCATCAAGGACGGCGCGTCGAAGTGCGTCATCGAGGCCGTCTTCGACGCAGACTCCCGCGACGTGCGGGAGTTCATGGGGCGCAACGACCTGGAACCCGAGGGGGACGACTGCATCGTCCGCCGCGAAATCTCGGCATCCGGCAAGAGCCGGGCTTTCATCAACGACACGCCCGCTTCCGTCGGACAACTCAAGGAGCTGGGGGAAATGCTCATCGACATCCATTCCCAGCACCAGAACCTCCTGCTGAACAAGGAGGACTTCCAGATGAACGTCATCGACATCCTGGCGGGGGACAAGGACGAACTGCAAGAGTACAAGAGGCTGTACGCCGCCTACAAGGAGGCGGAAAAGGCGTTCCGGGAAGCGTGCCGGGCGGCGGAACAGGCCCGCGCCGAGGAGGATTACATCGCATTCCAGTTGGAACAGTTGGAAAACGCCTCGCTGAAAGCCGGGGAACAGGAGGAGCTGGAACAGGAGGCGGAGACGCTGACGCACGCCGAAGAAATCAAACAGGCCTTGTATCAGGCGGGAGCCCTTTTGGACAATGAACAAAACGGTATCGTCGATGCCTTGAAGGAAACGACCCGACTTCTGGGAAACATAGGGAAAGTCTATCCCGGCGGCGGCGAACTGGCCTCCCGCATGGAATCGTGCTACATCGAACTCAAAGACCTCGCGGGCGAAATAGCGGGGCGCGCCGAGGAGGTGGAGTTCAATCCGGAACGGCTGGAATACGTCAACGGACGGCTTAACACCATCTACGACCTGCAACAGAAGCACCGCGTGGACACGTTGGACGACCTCCTGCGGATAGAGGAAGAATACCGCAGGAAGCTCGATGCCATCACGAACAGCGAGGAACATATACGGCTCTTGGAGGAACGACGCGACCAGGCCCTTGAGTCCGTGAGGGGGCAGGCCGCCATACTTGCCTCGTTGCGACAAAAGGCGGCTTCGACCGTGGAGAGGCAGATGAAGGAAAGGCTCGTCCCGTTAGGCATCCCGAACGTCCAGTTCAAGGCGGAGCTCACTCCGAAAGAAGAGCCGGACGAGACGGGTGCCGACAAAATCAATTTCCTTTTCAGCGCCAACAAGAACAGCCGGTTGCAGCCCATCTCCCAAGTAGCGTCGGGAGGCGAAATCGCGCGTGTCATGCTTTCGCTGAAAGCCATGGTTTCCGGGACGGTCAGACTGCCTACCATCATCTTCGACGAGATAGACACGGGCGTTTCCGGAAGCATCGCGGAGAAGATGGCGCATATCATGCGGGAAATGGGCGCATCCGGACGGCAAGTCATCAGCATCACCCACCTGCCCCAAATCGCGGCTCTCGGCAACGTGCACTACAAAGTCTACAAGGAAGACCGCGCGGAGGGCGCCAGCAGCCACATCGTCCGGTTAGACGAGGAAGGACGCGTGGAAGAAATCGCCCACATGCTGAGCGGCTCCACGCTGACCGCCGCCGCCGTCGACAACGCCAAAGAACTGCTTAACCAATCCTATAGAAAATGAAAAAGGCCGTATTCATATCGATTTGCCTGTCCGTGTTCGGAAGCCGTTCGGAAGCCCAACCCCCCAAATGGCTCAAAAAGGCGGCAAAGGCGCAAATCAGTATCGTGACCATGAACGGAAAAGGAGAAATGTTGCAATCCGGAAGCGGCTTCTTCATAAGCAAGGACGGGACGGCCTTGGCCGATTACCGACTGTTCAAACAGGCGGACAAAGCCAAAGTCGTCAGTGGTGAGGGGAAGGAATACGACGTGGAGGTCATCATGGGAGCCAGCTCGTTGTACGACTTGGTGAAGTTCCGGGTCAGGACGGACGAGGAGACCCCGGCACTGACCGTCTCGGAGCGCACGGGCGTGAGGAACGAACACGTCTACGTCCTCTCTCGCCCGACAAAAGGCGACAAAACGTGTGTGGACGACACCTTGCACGACATTCAGAAATTCAACGACAAATACGGCTATTACACCTTGGGTCGGACATCGGACGAGAAGTACTTGAACTGCCCCGTCATGGACGAGGAAGGCGAAGTGTTGGGGATGATACAGCGGAAAGCCGATGCCTCAGCCGCGGCCTCCTACGCCATCAGTGCCGCATACGGCAACACGCTTGGCACCAACGGCTTGTCGGCGACAGACGGCGACCTGAACGCCATCCATATCCGCAAGGCGTTGCCGTCCGACGAGGCGGACATACGCACTTTCCTGTTCATGACCGCCTCCCGTTCAGACTCCGCCACTTATAGCCAATACTTGGACGACTACGCGGCACGATTCCCGAAAAGCAGCGAACCATATACCCAACGGGCTGATTTCTACATGGCGCACGGCAACTATGCGGCCGCCGAAGAAGACATGAATGCGGCTCTGGGCATGGCCGAGAGGAAAGACGAAGTGTACTATGCATTCAGCAAACTGCTGCACGAACTGAATTTGAAGCCCGGCTACACGGTGTACAAGGACTGGGACATGAGGAAATCTCTCTCGCTCGCCGAAGAGGCCTACAGGCAAAATCCTCTTCCTCTCTACGTCCTTCAGGAGGGCAACACGCTCTATGCGCTCAAAGACTACGGGAAGGCCTGCGAAAAATACTTGTCCTTGACGGGGACTAACATGCGTTCGGCCAACCTGTTCCTCTACGCCGCCCAATGTGAACGGATGACAGGAGCCGACACGCTCCGGGTATTGGCACTGCAAGACAGTGCCGTGGCCTGTTTCAGCAAGCCTTATGTAAAGGATGCGGCTCCGGCTTTGTTGGAACGCTCCAACACTTTGCTCGGCATGAACCGCTACCGGGATGCCATTTTGGACTTGAATGAATATGAGCATTTGATGGGCGATGAGCTCACGGCCTACTTCTACTACCGCCGCGAACAGGCGGAAATGCAGTGCCGCATGTTCCAGCAAGCCGTCGACGATATCGACCGGGCCATACGCATGGAACCCGGGAATCCGTTATATCATGCCGAACGGGCCGTGGTCTACTATCGCATCGGGGAATTTGCTGAAGCACTCTCTTCCGCCCGGAAGGGCGCGGAACTGGATTCCAACTTCGGAGACGCGTACCGCCTGATGGGTCTCTGCCAACTCAAATTAGCCCAACGTGAAGAAGGTCTGGCCAATCTGAAGAAAGCCGTTGATTTGGGAGACGAATCCGCACGAGATGTCCTGAAAGAAGAAACAGAGAAATGAATCTGTTCTC
>CAYXQT010000077.1:0-10006 GCA_964466445.1 uncultured Paraprevotella sp.
CCCTTTTCCGGGCCTTTTTCCCGCGTGTCGCTTCGGCAGCCGGTTCCGCTTTCCGGAGGCATCTTTCCCACCCACAAATTCCCCGCGTGTGTTTCCGAAAAACCGCAACCGTCCGGCAAGACGACTTTTCCCCGACGGGTTGCGGTTTAACCGCCTCCCCCGATTTAATGAAAGTCGGCCAGACAGTTTTTGTTTTCCCTCATGCGAGTGCAGTTTGTTCCGTATGAGGGTAGAAGTCTGACAATCCGCATTATGTGGCGACTGCGTTGCACGCGAATCTTGCCAATGCCGCTCCGGCCTTCCCTCTGACGAGTCCCGTAGTACGACTGCCGTTGCCATCCGAAACAAGCCGCCCTCCGGATGTCGTCTTTGAGCGACCGTCCGGACGCTTGCCGGTTTGCAACCCGGAAGACGCGCTTCCGCCGCCTGACGTTTTGTCAAAGTGTCAATCCCGCCCTCGCGAGAATCGCTTATTTGCAGGCCCGCCGGAGAGGCGCGGAAAATACGCGATTCTCGCGCCGTTTTCAGGAGGCGGAATGTCAGCCGGAAAGGGGCTTCCGCTTTCAGAAAGTACGCCGTCCGGCGGTTTCCTGCGCTTGCGGAAAGAAGATGCGCAAGCCCGGCGGGCGTTCCGCCCTGCAAAATGACATTTCGGTTTCTTGTCCCTTTTCCTTTCAGATAGAGAAAAAACGGGTTTCGGCCTCGCCCAATTCGGGCTGTGCATAGGCAGATCTGCCGTTTTCGGGAGGAATTTCCGGCTACATGCGGACGCGGGAGTTTCCGCGAGCGCAGGAAAAAAGTGTTTCGTCCGCAGGAACGGAAATTTTTCTCCGCAGGAAAATGCGCGGTTTCGGTGAAAGGGTGTTAAACGGATGCCCGGAATGTGAAAAAACGTATCCGGAAACGTCCTTTTCCGCTCCTGTCTCGCGTTTTCCGGCGGCAGTCCGCGACACGCAGGACGGCCTTTTCCCTTTCGTTTTGTTCGCGGAAGGAGGATTCGGACGGCAGATTGTCAAAAGGGGCGTGGCCGCCCGCGAGGAGCCGGCTTCCGCAGGGAACGGCGGGAACGGCCCGTGGGGATTTCCTTGCGTTCCGCGGAGAAGTCCGGACTTGTTCCCCGCCGGCCTCCGTGTTTCTCCTTTTTTTCATACCTTTGTGCAAACTTCAAGAACATGAAACGAGACCTTGCCCGACAAGCGGCAGTCCGGTTCCTCCGCATGCTCCCTGCATGCGTCCTCTGCCTATGGGGACTGCAACCGCTTTCAGCCGTCGAAGTGACGCGCCTGCGCACGGAAGCCATGGAAAACCCCGTGGGCATCGACGTGGAACGCCCGTCGTTCAGCTGGACGCTCGAAGCCGGGGACGAGCGCGGCGTGGCGCAGGAAGCCTACGAAATCGACGTGTTCGCCGATGCCGCGCACGGCGGGAAAGTCTGGTCTTCCGGGCGGGTGGCATCCGACCGGCAGATAGACGTCCCCTATGGAGGAGGGCGGCTGGCTCCCTCCACGCGCTACTACTGGACCGTGACCGTGTGGGACAACAAGGGGCGCGAGGCCGCGTCAGCGGAAAACGCCTATTTCGAGACCGGGTTGCTCGGCGCGGGATGGGACGGGGCGCGATGGATAAGGATGCCCGAAAGGCGGGAGGAAGAACCGGCCCCGGCTCGCTACATGGTGGAGGCGGACTTCGAAATCGAGAGGCAGGCCGCCGGCATCGTCTTCTCGGCTTCCGACGAAGACAACCTGCACCTGTGGAGCATCAACGTCAGGGACAAGGACGCCCCGTTCCTCCGCCGCCACGTCAAGGCGGACGGCAAATACAGCTACACGGACACGGGACTCGGGGCGGCCTTTACCAAAGAGGAGCTGACCGGCAAGCCCCACCACCTGAAAATCGACGTGGACGGAACCGCCGTGGACACTTATGTCGACGGGAAGCACGTGGACACTTACGAGGATAGCACGGGCGGGCCGCACGTCGGCCTCGTCGGCTTCCGCGCGTTCCACGACACGGCGATGGACGAGACGGCCTGTTTCGACAACGTCAAAGTGACCGTCTTCGACGGCGGACGGGCGGACGGGCAAGGCATGGTGGCGTTCTCGGAGGACTTCGAGGGGAGCGGGCACGACTTTTCCGACGGAGTGGTCGTCAGCAAGGACGGCAACCGGATGCTGCGCGTCTCCTCCACCTACGGGGAGAACTGCGCGATGCGGAATCCGCGGCGGCAAGGCATCCCCATGTTCCGCAAGGTCTTCGGCGTGAAAGGGGCGGTGAAGTCCGCCAAGATTTACGCTTCGGCCTTGGGCGTGTTCGACCTGTTCCTGAACGGGAGCCGGGTGGGACGCGCCGAGCCGGACGGGACTGTCCGCCACGACGAACTGAAGCCCGGCTGGACGGACTACCGGAAGGAAGTCAACTACATGGCATACGACGTGACCCCGCTCCTCCGCGGAGGGCGCAACGCAATCGGGGCGCAGGTGAGCAACGGGTGGTGGAGCGGCGCCATCGCCCGCGGAGTGTACGGCTCCCCGGCGGCCGGCTTCATCGCCAAGCTCCGCATAGAGTATGAAGACGGCAAGGTGGAGAACGTGGTGACCGGCACGGATTGGACTTGCTCCGCCTCCGGCCCCGTCGTCAGCGGCGACATCTACGACGGCGAGACCTACGACGCGCGGCGGGAGAGCGGTTGGTCGTCCCCGGAATACGACGCGGCGGCGTGGGTCTCCTGCGAGGAGAGCACCGACTTCGGCGGGGAAATCACGGCTTTCAGGGGGCAGCCCGTCCGCGTCCGTCCTTTCCTGCGCCGCCTGCCGCAGGACATCACCGTGTACGTCGGCGCGAAGCCGTCAGGCACCACCTACGGCAGCATCGACGTGAGGCGCGTCCTGCGCGGCACGGAGACGCTCCGCATAGGAGCGGGCGAGACGGCACTTGTCGACTTCGGACAGAACATCACCGGATGGATACGCTTCGCGGCCAAGGGGAAAAGAGGCACGCGCCTGCGCTTCAAGTTCGGCGAGATGCTCAACGACGACGGGGCGGCGGAACGGGCCAACGACGGGCCGGGCGGCAGTCTCTACACCTACAACCTGCGGACGGCGAAAGCCACGCTCCACTACACGATGAGCGGGGCGGCGGAAGGGGAGACGTTCCAGCCCTCCACCACTTTCTTCGGATTCCGGTACTGCGAGGTCACCGCGTCCGCCGACGTGGAAATCTCGTCGCTCACGGGCGAGGTCGTCGGCTCGGACATCGACGAATGCGGCACTCTCGAAACGAGCCATCCCGACGTGAACCGGCTTTACGGCAACATCGTGTGGAGCCAGCGCGACAACTTCCTGAGCATCCCCACCGACTGCCCGCAACGCGACGAGCGCCTCGGCTGGACGGGCGACACTCAGGTGTTCGCCCGCGCGGCCACGTACAACGCCGACACCCGCGCCTTCTACCGCAAATGGCTCAACGACCTGCGGCAAAGCCAGCGCGAGGACGGCGCTTACCCGGAGATAGCCCCGTTCTGCAACTTCTGGAGCTACGGCACCGCGGGCTGGGCGGACGCCGGCGTCATCGTGCCGTGGACGGTGTACGTCATGACCGGCGACCGGAGCGTGCTCGCCGAGTGCTACCCCTCCATGACCCGTTATATGGACTGGCTTTCCGGGCAGGCGGACAGCACGCACAAGTACAACGGCGCCGGCACGGCCACGGGCGACTGGCTCGCCTACGAGGAGACGGACGCGCGTTACGTGAGCGTGTGCTACTACGCCTGCGTAGCCCGGCTCATGAGCAAGATAGCCGGCGCGTTGGGCAAGGACGGCGGCTACCGCGCCGACTCGCTCAAGTACGCCGCCCTGTACTCCGGCATCCGGGACGAGTTCGGCCGCCGCTACCTCGGTGCCGACGGGCTTCCCGCCGTGTCCACGCAGGCCTCGCTCCTCATGGCGCTGAGGTTCGGGCTCCTGCCCGCGCGCGCCGTGCCCGAAGCGCGGAAAATCCTGCGCGACAAGATAGCGGGCAACGGTTACAGGCTGAGCACGGGCTTCCTCGGCACGGGCATCCTCAACCAGACGCTGAGCGAGCAAGGGATGGACGACCTGGCCTACGACCTCCTGCTCGCGCGCGGCAACCCCTCGTGGCTGTACAGCGTGGACCAAGGGGCGACCACCGTCTGGGAACGCTGGGATTCCTACACGCGCGAGGGCGGCTTCAACAAGCACCCGTGGATAATGAACTCCTTCAACCATTACGCCTACGGCGCGGTGGCCGAATGGATGTTCCGCCGGATGGCCGGAATCGAGGCCGACGAAAGCCGTCCGGGCTTCAAGCACGTCATCTTGCGGCCCGCCCCCGACTTCCGCACGGAGTTCCCCGACGGGCAGGAACGCATCACCCGCGTGCGAGCCTTGCACAGGAGCGGCTACGGGCTCGTCCGCAGCGAGTGGCGATACAAGGACGACGGGCGCATCAGTTACACGGCCACCGTCCCCGCCAACTCGACCGCCACGCTTTACCTGCCCGTAAGCCGCCCCACGGACCGGATTACCGAAAGCGGGAAGCGGGTGGAGAAGGCCGAGGGCGTGACGTTCAGAGGCATCAGGGACGGGAAAGCCGTCATGGAGCTGCAATCGGGCACTTACAGGTTCGACACGGAGGACGGAGGGGCGGCGAAGGCGGGGGAATGACCGGAAAGGCGCGGAGGGGCGGATGTCCCTGTCGCACGCCTCCGGCATCCGGCGGAGGAGAAGGCGGGGAAATCCCGCGGAGGGCGGAATGAGGCCGTCCGCAAGTCTTTCCGGAGCCCGGCTTTTCCCCGAAGACTTTCTCCCTTTCCGCGATAATTATCCGTCCCGTTTGCTTGCTCAATTCATCCAAATTTCCGTTCTTTGCATAACCAACAAATTTTTCAATATATGAAAAGCAAGACATTACGCCTGACTTTAATCTTGGCGGCGGGATGGGCGGCGCTTCCGGCCTCCGCGCAGAATTTCAGTTCGAGCAGTAACCTTGAGGCCCAGCCCGCGACAGACCGCATCGTCCCCTTCAAGCTCTCCGAAAAGGGAACCGTGCGCGAGGTGGAGTGGGGCGCGGACTTGGCCTGGTTAGACGAAGCCAACCTCCGCCGCTGCGTCGCGTTCATGGGGAAGGACAACGTGTCCGTCGTGAGGACTTCGTTCCAACCCACGCACGCGCTCGTCGGCGGCGACCTGCTGGAGGGGCAGAAAGACACCATACAGAGAAGGATAGGCCTGATCAACCTCTACACCCCCGACGCCAAGCTGATGCTCAACTGCGACCATCCTTTCGTGGACGGCCATTACGACAAGAACGCGCCGGCGTGGGACTCCCTCATCGACGTGAGCATGCGTTACTATCAGGACGCGGGCTATGAAGTCGTGTCCGTCTCCCCTTTCAACGAGCCGGACTACGGATGGAGCCAATGGGTGCAGGGCGGTAACAACTTCCTCTACGACATCTACCGCAAGGAAGGCTTCGGCAAGGTGGCGGAAGCCCTGCGGAAGAACCCGCGCTTCGAAGGCATACGCATCTGCGGCCCCAACACGCTCAACTGCGACAAGGCGTCGGAGTGGTACAACTCTTTCAAGGACAAAATAGACGAGGGGAACACGCACCAGCTGGCGGGGAGCTTCGACAACTTCGCCGCGTTCTTCACCCAAGTGAGGGAGGACGGCAAGCATGCCACCGCCGACGAGATGCACAACGTCATGGAGGCCATGGTGGGGCTGGAATACGGCCTGCAGACCGGCGTGTGGTGGGGCGCGGCAGAATACGCACGCGGTGAGTTCTGCAAGGCGAGCCATGGAGAGCGGCTGGCTTACGTCGAGCACCGTCCCAACTGGACGGCGGCATCGGTCTACCGCGCGCCGGACGGCAGGGTGCAGGCGTTCGGCGGGACGTCGGAACGGCAGGCCATCCCCACTTCCTACCGCTTCCTCTCGAAAGAGCGCGACGTGTTCTTCGACGGGCACGGCCCGCAGCGCGAGTACGTCGTGGAACTGCCGGGCGACGCGGAGGGAGACTATCAGGACGGGCAGACGAACGCCGAGTGCGTGGTGAACATCACGTGGGGCGACGACGTGCAGCCCGTGGTGGACGGCACTTACGAGTTAGTCAACAAGAGCAACACGAGACTTTTGGACAACGGAGGATCCTCCCCCACTGTCTCCGTCTTCTCTAACGGGAAGAAATCGCAACAATGGAACGTGAACCCGGTGGACACACGCATCGGCGGGGATTTCAGCTACTGTCAAATCGTGTCCGTCAGTGCGCCGGGCCAGACACTCGACGTGCTCAACTTCTCGTTGGAACCCGGTGCCGAGGTCATCATGTACGGCAAAAGCAGTAACGACAACCAGCAATGGTACTTGGAATACGCCGGCGACGGGTGGTTCCGCATCCGCAACCGCCACAGCTCGCTCTGCCTCAACGCGTCGTCGACCGGCAAGATAACGCAGGTCGCGCCGAACGACGGCAGTTCCGCGCAACTCTGGCGTTTCCTCCCGGTGGGTACTCGTCCCCGCTTCCGCGCCACGGAAGCCCCGACCGGCCTGAAAGCCGAGAGCCGCGCCTCGTCCGTGCTTCTGACGTGGGACAAGGCCGACGCCACGAACCCGACTTATACCGTGTTGCGCTCCGAGACCCCGGAGGGCGGCTACGAAATCATCGCGCGCGGCATCCCGGACACCGCCTTCGTGGACAACAAGGCCCGTGAGGGAAAGACCTATTACTACACGGTCAAGACGGTGGACGCGTCGATGAACACTTCCCCGGCTTCGGAGGCGGCGACCGCGACCGTGGAGGAGACGGACGCGCTCGTCGCACGGTACGAATTCGAGGGGAACGTCCGCGACACCACCCTCAACATCCGGCACGCGGCGACTGCCGGGACGGCGGCTTACGTGGAAGACTGCAAGAGCGGGGCTCAGGCCTTGTCGCTCGACGGAAAGTCGCAGTCCGTGCAGCTGCCGGCCGACGTGGCGGACTACCCGGAGATTACCGTGGCCGCATGGTTCAATTGGCAAGGCGGCGGGAATTGGCAACGCCTCTTCGACTTCGGAAACGGGGAAGACGAATACATGTTCCTCACCGTGTGCTCGGACGAGCGAACGATACGGTTCGCCATCAAGAACGGCGGGGACGAACAACAAATAGACGGCGTGAAAATCACGGATTACCGCAGGGAGTGGACGCATCTGGCCGTCACGATGGGAAAGGACGGGGTATGCCTCTACTTGAACGGGGAGCTCATGGCTTCTTCAAAGGACGTGACCCTGCGGCCTTCCGACTTCCATCCCCTGCTGAATTACGTCGGACGCAGCCAGTTCGCCGCCGACCCGTCGTTCAACGGGTACGTCGACGACTTCCGGATATACGACTACGCTCTGGGGGCTGAGGATGTCAAGAACCTCGTCGACGGCACCAGCCATGTCGGCGGCACGCTGAAAGACGATGCCGGCACGTTCGACGTAGGCCCGTTGCCCGCCGACCGCCGCCTTGACGCGCGTTACGTTTCGACCGGCGGCCCGGAGAGAGTGGACTTCCACATCTATGACCTGCAAGGTAACCTGTTGCATACGCAAAGGGGCACGAACGGAACCGTGACTTCGTTCGACACAAGCGGACTTCCCGACGGCATGTACGTCCTGAAAGCGCGGTGCGGAAAGGCGGACGGCAGCCGCAAGTTCACGGTGCGGCACCCGTAAGCGGGAAGCGTTTCCGCCGGCGGCCTCCACCGGCGCGGCAAGGGGAAGGCATTCTTGTTAGGAATGCTTTCCCCTTGTCTTTATATTCAAGGACGGACGCGGACGCGGAAGGTTTCGCCTTCGGGGAATGCGGTTCGCGGCACGGCACGGCGACATATCCTTGTCCTCTGCCCTCGGCTTGCGCCGCCCTTGCGTCCGCATGAACAAAACGGGGGAAAGGGAAGGCGCAAAAGAGGAAAACCGCATTTTGTCGGGTTAAATCATGTTAAATCGTGGGGGGGGGGGGAGAAATAAAAACGTTATCTTTGCGCGAAAGAAGTCCGGGGCGGACGGTTAACGGGTTCGGCCGTTCCGTCCGGGAAGAACAGGAATGGTTGACAGAACCCACCCGAAACAAATAAGTTATGAAAAAATTGAGTTTGTTAGTGTGCGCGGTTTTAGGGTTATGGTCGTGCGGGGACGACGATACCGTGACAGAACAGGGACCGACTTCTTCCGGACATACGCCGGTCATCAGGATTGAGTCCGCGGTAGCTACTGAAAATTCGGTAGAAATAAGATTTGTTGTGGAAGATGCGGTGAAAGCCGTCTATAAAGTCGTGCCGGATGATGCGCCGTTGCCGTCGGCTACGGAACTGATTGCCGATGAAGAGGCTATTCCGGTAAAAGTAACGGGTGAAACGGTACAAAAGTCCGGCTTGGACGCGAACACGAAGTATTGGGTCGTCGCCGCGGCTTCTTATGAAGAAACGGTTTCCGGATTGGACACTTTGTCGTTTGTTACGGCTCCGCCTACCGTGTCGATGACGTTCCTAAGTGCTGTAGGCAGTTTCAAGGGGCGTAGCGCAGAGGACGGGACGGCGACTTACACGATAGACTTCTCAACAAATGAGTTCAGCCCGGACAGTATTTCCCGTTATCCGGTTTCTCATCTGTACGTGGTGCTGTCGGGCGAGGCGGATAACGTGGACCTCAATGATTTGTCCATTCCTTCGGGCACATACGTCCTTGGCGACGATGCCGCTCCGGAAGCGGGCAAGTTCTATGCCGGCGGAATAGGGGACGGCGGACCTCACGGAACATACGTTGCCACACAGCGGCAAGCGGAAGAAGCGATAGGAGTAGACTTGATAAGTGGCGGGGAGATTGCGGTCAGTCCGACCGGCGAGGCGGGAAAATATAAGGCGGAAATACATTTCGTGTACGCCGACGGCACGAAACTGGAAGCCACATACGAGGGTTCGCTTGTCGTGGACAACGCGTCGGGAGAAGTCCCGCCCTCCGACGAGCTGCCCTTGCCGGAGAGCGAGCTGACCGGAGACGTGCCGGACATGGACATCACTGAGGGCTATTACTATTATTTCGGCTCCGAGAGGTACGGAGACAAGGGAATGGATGAAATCTACATCCAATTGTACAGGGGCAGCGATTACGATGAATTTGTGGAACTCTTCTTGTTGGTTGACAATCGGAAATACGCGGGAGACAAGAAGCTGCCGGTCGGCAAGTACCCCGTTCGCAAATGGAACGACACCAATATCCCGGAACTGTCCGCCATCGCGGGGTATCACGTGGAAAGTGTGAACACGACGGATCAGAACTTGGGTTGCCAGTACACTTTCAACTACGCCCAAGTCGCACCGCTGGTTGACGGTGAAGTCGAGGTAATCTCATGTGACGGGGATTTGAATGTGGAATTGAAATTCACCTTGAAGGACAACGCCGGAAATCCCCATACGGTGTCCGGCACGTTCAAGGGACGCTTGCAATGAATGGCTAAAAAGCAACGGAAGGTGCAGACACCGCAAAGGGCAGATTGGCCGTTGCCCACGTTGCGGTTATTTGGGGTGTCGCGGAAATGAGATGAAAATCAGCCGGCTGATTCGTCGCGGGTCAGTCGGCTTTTATATATCCTCGCGTGTCTCCCGGAAATGAGTGCAGTCGGCCAGTGTTTGCAGGCATGGCCGGAGGCTTTGTCCGGCGGACGGGAGGGGCGCACGTCCCGTCCCCGGACTGCGTCCGGGGTACTTCCATGGCATTCCGGGACGGGGAGGCGACCGTGCGAGGGCTGTCCGTCCGCCCGACACCCGTCGCAGTCCGGACACGCCGCCGCATTTTCCCGCCATGCCGCGGAAAACGCCGGGTTTTATTGGATGCCGCGCCGTTTTTTCGTAACTTTGGCTCGTCAACGATTATAGCATGGACATCATCATGAGAAGAAAGTTACTGACACTTTGTGCCGTCCTTTGCATGGCTCTGGCCGTAATGGCGGAGGGCAAGGCCAA
>CAYXQT010000078.1:0-9931 GCA_964466445.1 uncultured Paraprevotella sp.
CAGGACACCTCGTCCGCCTCTTTCGAGGCGGATTCGGGCAGTTCCCTATCAAAAGGCCGTCAACGGAGATGTACGAATCCGCGCTCTTCAAGCCCGCCCTGCCCCGCGGTTGCGGGCATGTCGCGGATTATCGTTAGACCCCGCCCCGGCAAGGCGTTTTTCCCGTTCCCGCGAGGTTGCCTATCACCGGAACGGGGAAAAGGAAGACAAGAAAAACTTCTCCGTCAGGCTACCTGTCCGCCCCGTTACGAGACAAGTCCGATGATGCCCCCCCCGGTTATTGGCCCGCTTTCCAGAAGTCCTCTTCCTTCTTGATTTTTTCCATCTGCGCCTTATACTCCGCGTTGGCCTTCTCGTATTCCGCCGTCTTGCGCTGCACGTCCTGGATGCTTTCTTTCAGGCGGTTGGCGGAACCGGAGATGCTCACGTCCTCCTGCGCCGCCTTCGTGCAATAGGCAATCGCTTCGGGGAAGTTCTTGGACTTCGCCATGATTTGGGCACGCACCAAGTCCGCCTTCCCCGCGATAGAGGAGTTGTACTGCACCGCCTTGTCCAAGTAAGCCACCGCCTTGTCGTTGTCGCCCGTCTTGGAGACGGCGTTGGCCACTTTCAGCGCTATGGCCGCCTTCGTCTGATCCGTGGAGCACAGCTCGATGGCCTTGTCGAAATATTGCACCGACTCCGCCACCTTGCCGTCCTTGAAGTACTTCATCGCCGTACCGATGGAGGACTCGTAGCTCGGCTCGATGTTGTAGGCGTATTCGGCCGCCGTGAAGTAGATGTCCGTGTCGTCGCAGTCGTTGGCGGCCAGCAACGTCAACGCCGACTTCAGATAAGCCAGGTTCGTCTTGTTCTCTTCCACTTTCGGGGTGAAGATGGCGATGAGCTGGTCGCGCTGCGCCGCCCCCGATTGCGCGAACATCGTCTCGATGCGGTTCAGCGTCGGGTCGTACTGCGACACGATTTTCTGAGCCGCCACGGAATCCGTCGCCTGATTGGCCAGTTCCAGCATGACCTGGCACGCGTCGCGGCTCTCCAAATAGTCGGACAGGAACTGTTCCCGGAAGCCCGTCGAGTCCGCCACGTACCTCTGGTACGAAATCTCGAAGAACTTGTCAAGCACGAACCCCGGCACTTCCTTCGCGCCCTCCTGGTTGATGAGGTCTATCCCCTCGCGGAATTTCGTATAAGCGTTGTCCGGCGTGTAGTCGTCGGCCAGCCCCACGCCGTAGTAGGCGTAGTCAAATGCCTTCCGCGCCAGGATGTCCCCCTTGGTGGCGCGCTTGTCGGGCTTGGTGAAAGAGTTCAGTGCCTCCATGTTCTGCAAGCGCGTGTCGTACAGGTTCATCAGCTCGGCGAAGTACGCCTTCTTCTTCGCCATGTCCGTCTCCTTCACCAGCACGTTGGCCAGAATCATGGCACCGTAGGCGTAGGTGCTCACTTCCGCGCACGGGGCGGCGGTGAACACCGCCTTCCAGTCCTCGTAAGCCCCGGCGTAGTCTTGCGCCTTATAGCTGTCCTTGTAGGCTACGAGATGGCCGAGGGTCGTGATACTGTCATCTCCGTGTCCGATGCGTTCGTACACGGTAGTCCCCTCGTATTGGGCGAGAGTCGGCAGACAGACGGCTGTCAACGCGAGAGCCGTCACAAACTTCTTGAATTCCATTTCTTATTCCTTTTATCTAAATACAACAAATTCCGTCCTCTTGGCTTCCGGTTAATTATAGGCAAAGATACAAAAAAATCGTGCCGCGGAATCGTTTTGCGGGAAAAAACAATGCTTTGGCATCAAAAATCTCATTTTTATCATGCTTTTTCCAAGAAAGAAAAGTCGCCCGAAGAAAAAGGGACGCGGGAAAGCGGCGGTTCGGAATCTTTTTCGCACTTTTGCACCAAAAAGACGGCTATGCTGAATCTGGACGACTTTTACCGCGCGAGGTACGTGCTGGGCAAGGTGGTGCGGCGCACCGACTTGATTCACGCGCCTGGCATCAACGGGGAAAGCGAGATATACCTGAAACCCGAAAACCTGCAGGTGACCGGTTCCTTCAAGCTGCGGGGCGCTTGCTACAAGATATCGCAGTTGAGCGACGAGGAGAAGGCCAAGGGCGTGATAGCCTGCTCGGCGGGAAATCACGCGCAGGGCGTGGCGTTCGGGGCGGCGAGATACGGCATCAAGTCGTTGATTTGCCTGCCCGAAGGAGCGCCCATCAGCAAGGTCGAGGCCACGCGCCGGTTGGGTGCCGACATTTGTCTGGTGCCCGGCGTGTACGACGATGCCTACCACAGGGCGTTGGAACTGCGTGAGGAGTTCGGGTACACTTTCATACATCCTTTCGACGACGAGCGGGTGATAGCCGGGCAAGGGACAATCGGGCTGGAGCTGCTCGAGCAGTTGCCGGACTTGGACACGGTCATCGTGCCGGTAGGAGGCGGGGGACTGGCCGGCGGAATCGCCTTTGCCATCAAGGCTTTGAACCCGAAGATAAAGGTGTATGGCGTGCAGGCGGCAGGGGCGGCAGGCATGTTGCGGAGCTTCGAGCATCAGAAGATAGAATGCCTGGAGGCGGTGTCCACGATTGCCGACGGGATAGCGGTGAAAGAGCCCGGGGAACTCACTTACCGGACGTGCAGACAGTGTCTCGACGGAATCGTGACGGTGACGGAAGACGAGATATGCGCCGCGATTCTGGCCTTGATGGAGCAACACAAGCTGATTGCGGAAGGAGCCGGAGCCGTCAGCGTGGCCGCCGCCATGTTCGACAAGGTGCCCGTGAGCGGGCGCAAGACCGTCTGCGTCGTGAGCGGAGGGAACATCGACGTGACGATACTGAGCCGCGTAATCGGCCGTGGGCTTTCCAAGAGCGGACGGATATACACCTTTTGCGTGGAGCTGGACGACAAGCCGGGACAGTTGTTCGTGGTCAGCCGGATTGCCGCGTCGGTGGGAGCGAACGTCATCAGCGTGTATCACGAGCGGAACGACGACACCCCCAACGTCACGGCCTGCTGGCTGCGCGTCCGGGTGGAGACCCGCAACGCGGAACATGTGCGGGAACTCCGGCTCGCATTGGAGAACGCAGGTCTAAAACTAATATAAAAAGAAAGGTTATCATGAAAGCTTTACACACGAAGTCGGCGCCTGCCGCCATCGGCCCTTACAGCCAGGCCATTGAAGTGAACGGGTTTGTCTTCGCTTCCGGGCAGATACCTGTCGACCCGGCTACGGGGGAATTTGTCGAAGGAGGCATCCGGAAACAGACCCGTCAGGCACTGACGAACGCCGCCCGCATCTTGGAGGAAGCCGGCTTGGACTTGTCGCACGTGGTCAAGACTACGGTCTTCCTGGCGGACATGGCGGATTTCGCCGCCATGAACGAAGTGTATTCCTCTTTCTTCAAGGAACCCTACCCCGCGCGTTCGGCGGTTGCCGTGAAGGCATTGCCCAAGGGCGCGTCGGTGGAAGTGGAATGCGTGGCCGCCAGATAGCCCGTTACAGCCGGAAAGCCCCTAATAATGGTCGTAATGCGCGACCCTGCGGGTCTCGCGACTCGTGTTCTCCTCGAAACGGTCGCATACCCGCCGGGCTTCGGCCACGTAACGCTCGTGCGTCCGGTCGCATTCACAGATGATGGGATTTCTCTTCCATTGCATGTATTTCCCGTGCTTGCAGTCGTAGCACCTTACCATTTTATCTTTGTCGGCCATGATGCTCCTCTTATGAAGCGGGGGCTTCGGTTAAGCGGTGGAACTTGTGGGAAATGTTCTTGCGGCTGTTTCGCAGGACGAGGGAATCCGATGTCAGTTTCAAGATATCCAGCGTGTCGTTTTCCGTCTCCGCCCCTTGTAAGCCTTCGCTCTTCCGTGTCAGAACCAATTTGCAGTTGCACAGGCTCCATTGTCCGTACTTATTTGAACCGGCATCGGACAAAGGCCGTACTTTCCCGCCCGTCTCCAATAGGAAACCCTCTTGCCCGTCCGTCTCCGACTGCCATTTCCTTTGTGCGAGCTGGTCGATGTTCAGGGCAACGCACACGCTCCGGCCGTCATCACACGTCGTGATGGCGTACCGGTCGGTATAGTTCGCTATTTCGCCCAATATACGCCCCAAATCGCCCGTTTCTTCTTTGGTCTTGCTTAGCACCAGCGTATCTCCGTCGTCGGTGACAAGTTCCAGACTGCTCATCGCCGTGCCTTCTCCCAAATGGCCGTAGAAAGCCGTGTCGCACGTATAACTCTTCAAGGAATCCTTCTCCTCCGCATGGCCGCCATTCCCTCCGCCGGCACATCCCGGCAACAGGCTTGCCGCGGCCGCCGTTGAAAGCAAGAGGCATATCAGACCTTTTCTCATGTGTTTTATTCTTATTTGTGAATATTGACCCACAAATATACTAATTATTCAAAAAAAGCCGGTCTTATTCTCGTTTTATTTGTCGTATTTGATATTTCTTCGTTATTTTTGTACGCGTCGGCATGATGTTTGAGGCGTTGTTTTTCATAAAACCGTTTAATAGGCATAATAATATGTATTGGATTCTTTTTATCGCTGTCGCCTTGGCCAGCTGGATGGTGCAGGCTAACTTGAAGAACAAGTTCGAGAAGTACTCGAAAATCCCTGTCGACGGAGGGATGACGGGGCGCGATGTCGCGTTGAAGATGTTGCACGACAACGGGATATACGACGTGAACGTGACAAGTACGCCGGGATTGCTGACCGACCACTACAACCCGATGAACAAGACGGTCAACCTGAGCGAGGAGGTGTACGGCACGTGCAGCGTGGCGGCGGCGGCCGTGGCGGCGCACGAATGCGGCCACGCCGTGCAGCACGCCCGTGCTTACGCTCCGTTGAAGATGAGGAGCAGCCTGGTGCCGGTCATCTCCTTCGCTTCCAACTGGATGATGTGGGTGTTGCTCGTGGGCATGCTGACGCTGAACGTGTTCCCCCAAATCATGTTGTTCGGAATCATCCTGTTCGCCTCCACGACCTTGTTCAGCTTCATCACCCTGCCGGTGGAAATCGACGCGAGTCGGCGTGCCGTCCGGTGGCTGAGCGAAGCCGGCGTGACGAACAACCGGAATTACGGGGCTGCCGTCTCGGCTCTCCGCTCCGCCGCGTACACTTACGTCGTGGCGGCGTTGGGCTCCTTGGCCACCCTGCTGTATTATATCATGGTATTCCTCGGTCGCCGCGACTGAGGACGGCGCGGGGCATGTTCCTGACGGTAGTGTGGCTTTTGGTCGGCATCGCGCTCGTGCTGTTCGGTGCCGACAAGCTGACGGACGGAGCGACGGGCTTGGCGCGGCGGTTCGGCGTGACGGAGACGGCGATAGGCTTGACGGTGGTGGCGTTCGGCACTTCGCTACCTGAATTCGTGGCCAGTTTCATGTCGGCGTTGAAGGGAAGTAGCGAGCTTTCCATCGGTAACATCGTGGGAAGCAACACGTTCAACGTGTTAATGATTGTGGGCTGTTCGGCTTTGGCAAGTCCTATCGTCATCAGCAAGTCCACTATCCGCAAGGACATTCCGTTCGCCATTCTGGCTACGTTGTCCCTCATCGCGGTGTCGCTGGACGCGGAGTTGGACGGCAGACAATTCGTGAACCGGATTTCGCGTGCCGACGGGCTGATGCTCTTGGGCTTCTTTGCAGTTTTCATGTCTTATACGTTCTCCGTGGCGCGCCGCGACAAAGGCGGCGAGGACGGGCAACCGCGGATTTCGCCGGTTGTCCCGATGTCCTGCGGACGCATAGTACTTTATGTCATATCGGGATTGGCAGGTCTCGTAATCGGCGGCAACATGTTTGTGGACGCGGCCGCCGAGATAGCGCTCGGCATGGGGGTAAGCGAGACGGTGGTGGGATTGACGCTGGTGGCCGCCGGAACGTCGCTCCCAGAGCTTGCGACTTCCGTCGTGGCGGCGCGGAAAGGAAGTTCCGCCATCGCGATAGGGAATGTCATAGGAAGCAACATCTTCAATATCTTCTTTGTGATGGGTTTTTGTGCGGCCGTGTCCCCGATGCCCGCGGGAGGCATTTCATATTCCGACTTGGGACTTATGCTCTTGAGTATCTTGATTTTTTGGTGCTTCTCCTACACGAAACGGACGATAGAGCGTTGGGAGGGCGGGGTCATGGCGGCTGCCTATTTGGCTTATCTTGCATATCTGGTCCATCAGGCATAGAGGAAAGGAGGGACTTTCGCGCGTCTTGCTACAAAATCCAAATAGGAACGTAACTTTTTCATGCAAAGAGAAAGTTCCTGAGACATGAAGGACAGGGCGGGTTGTCATGGGTTCAAAAGTGCCCCGCCGTCCTTTCCGCCACGCTCCAAGGGCGGCGGGGAGAGTTGCCGCCCAAGAAACCGGCAATACAAAAAGGAAAAAGAAGAGGCCGAAGTGATGCACCTCCGAAAAGTCGGACGGTTTGACTTGATTAGGAGAGACACCGTGAACGTACTTCTTGCGGCAACGGCCTGCAACTTCAAGAGAGCCATGAAAGCTCTTCCAGACCTTGTCAAAAGAAACAGCGGGATACCTGCTGCTTACAATATCTCGCTGAAAACGAATTTTCAAGGGACGACTATACAGTATTTCCTCCCCACTGACTTACAATATCCGTGGGTCTCTTCGTAGTTTGCAGGATGTCTGGCAAGAAGACAAAGGATAGCCCGTCCGCGATTGCAGCAGGCATTCCGGTGATTGAAGGCAACCTGCAAGAATCAGACCCGCATCACTTGGCTACAAGCCAGTAAGTACACGTACCTACCGAAACATCACGGGGAAAAACCCTCTCCGCGAGCCGTCACCAAGTATGGGTGTACGTGCCGCTCCCCATGCCGTAAAGCTGGCTGGCGACCGAAGTCGTAATCCTGCCGTAGAGACCCGGTTGCGTACTTCCGGAGCCGCCCGGCGCCAGTTGCGAAGTCGAGGACGAACAGTCGTATTCGGCATTGAAGGTTATCTCGGCTTTCCTGCCCTTGAAGTCGGCGGGAAGCCTGAAGCCGAAGTAAGGGTCGGACTTGTCCGCGTCGTAGACCACGCTGTCGATCTTGGTGAAAACAGTGTCCTCGCATGCCACGCGCCAATGGTATTCAGCCTCGTACAGCATATCCCCCTTGTTCAGCTGCACCGCCGTAATCGTGACCGAATCCCCGGCGTTCCACACGAGAGGCTCGATGCGGAACCCGGAAAAGGTAGGTATGATACTGACGTGGTCTTCCTCGCAAGCCGCGAAGGCCACGACTGCCGCGCCCAAGCAAGCCAGACGCCTCAAAGATTTCATTTTCATTCTTCTCCTTGTCTTTATGATGTTTCTTAATCCTTACACGAAATGCTTCAGCTCCTTGTACAAACGTTGCACGGGCAGTCCCATGACGTTGAAGTAGGAACCGTTGATGGACGACACGCCCACGTAGCCTATCCATTCCTGAACGCCGTAGGCCCCGGCCTTGTCCAAGGGACGGTAATGCGCCACGTAGTAGTCTATCTCCTCGTCCGTCAGTTCGTCGAACGTCACTTCGCTTATCGCGGCGAAAGTCTTTTTCCTCTCCGCC
The DNA here is from genome assembly GCA_964466445.1 of uncultured Paraprevotella sp. Lineage (GTDB taxonomy): Bacteria > Bacteroidota > Bacteroidia > Bacteroidales > Bacteroidaceae > Paraprevotella. Next base: position 7,556 of record CAYXQT010000078.1, read on the forward strand.
GTCGCCAGTGTCACTCCGGTGATTACCTTGTGCGTGCGTCCGGAAAGCTGGCGGAGCATGGCCTTGGCATCCGCCTCGTCCTTGGGCTTCCCCAATATCTTCCCGTCCGTCCAGACAATCGTGTCGGCCGTGACGACCAAGTCGCCCGGGCGCATGGATGCCTCGTAAGCCTCCGCCTTCTTGCGGGAGATATGCCGGGGGATGTCCTCGCCCTGCAACCCGTCGGGATAGGATTCGTCGATGTCCGGCAACACCCTCACCTCGTAATCCACGCCCAGTCCTGCCAGAAGCTCTTTCCGGCGCGGCGAATTGCTGGCCAGGACCAGATGGTATTTCTTCAAGTTTTCCCACATATCCGCACCGTTTACCAGCCGAAAGCCCTCTCGTCCTTGAGCCACAACCCTTGCGTCTTCAGCACCTGCTCTATCACGTCGCGTCCGCAACCGTATCCCCCTTTCAGACGGGAGATGTAGACGGACAAGCCCTTGATTTCCGGCGCGGCGTCGGCAGGGGCGCAAGGGCAGCCGCAACGCCGCATGATTTCGTAGTCGGGGATGTCGTCGCCCATGTAAAGCACTTGCTCGTCCCGCAGTCCGTAACGTTCCATGAACGCCTCGTAAGATTTTATCTTCACGGCACAACCTAAATACACGTCGCGGATGCCTAACCCCTCGTACCTCTTGCGAACCGACTCGGCGCGTCCGCCGGTGAAGACGGCCACGCGCAAACCCATCCTGACGGCCAGTTGCAGGGCATATCCGTCCTTGATGTTGACCGTGCGCATCGGATTTCCATCGGTATGCAGCGTGATGGTTTCGGCACTCAGCACGCCGTCGACATCGAACGCCAACGCCTTTATCTTTCTCAAGTCGTAATTAATCATTCGTTTTCCCTCCTTGCCCTTTCATGTTTCACGGCCAGGTCGCGGATGCTGCGGCTCATCGTCTCGTAGAGGGCTTCCCGTTCAGGGTCGCCTTCGAGCATGGCAAGCTGGCGGCGCATCACGTCGAGGTCGTGGCGCACCGCCGGGCCCGTTTGCGCCTCTGCGGGCGGAAGGCGGCGGACTTTTCGTGCCGTCTCGTCTATCAAGGGCAACAAGACCTCGAAAGGTATGCCGTCCCGTCCCAACATGTCCGCCGCCACGGCGTAGCAATGGTTCACGAAATTGCAGGCGAAGACGGCGGCCAGGTGAAGGCGGCGGCGTTTTTCCGAGTCCATCTCCTCCACCCGATCCGACACGGAACGTGCCAGCCCCTTGGCCTGCGCGAGAGCCTCCGGGGCGGAAGCCTCGACAAAAAACGGGACTTCCCGGAAATCCACGGGACAGTCCTTGGAGAACGTCTGCAAGGGATACATCACCCCGTAACGCCGTGCGTGTCCGCGAAAGACATCCATCGGCATGCTCCCCGCCGTGTGCAAGCACAAGGCATCCCCCGTCCGCGGAGCGATGCGAGCCGCCAAGCGTTCCAACGCGCTGTCCGTCACGGAGAACACATATACGTCCGCCCCCGGCATCACGGAGTCGGGAACGGACGTGGCCGTACATCCCAGTTGCCCGGCCAGAGCTTCGGCGGAAGCCCTCGTGCGGCTGAACACCTGCAACGTTTCGTGCCCCGCGCGGCCCAGTGCCGTTCCCAACCGCGTGGCCACGTTCCCCGCGCCTATCCAGACCACTTTCATCCTTCCGGCGCGTCAAAGGTATTGAGGTGCACTTTCTCCCACATCAGCCTTTCCTCGTTGAACGGCTTGCGTTCCATTCCCTTGTGTCCCACGGCCACGATGGACAACACGCGCAACCGTTCCGGTATGTGCAATATCGAGCGAACCATCTCCTCAGCCGGTTTCCCGTCGGCCGTCGTCCGGTTGCGCACCTGCACCCAGCACGCGCCCAGCCCCAAGTCTTCCGCCTGCAACAGCATCATGGTCGTGGCCACAGCGGCGTCTTCCACCCACACGTCGCTCTGCCGCGGGTCGGCCAGGACGGCCACCGCCAAGGGCGCACCGGCTATCAGCTCCGCTCCGTGTTCCTTGCACCGCGACAGTTGCCGCAACAGTTCCTTGTCGTCAACCGCCACGAACTCCCACGGACGCATCCCTTTGGAAGAGGGGGAAATCAGGGCGGCACGCAGGAGAGCCGCCACCTCGTCCCGGTCCAGTTCTTCCTCCGTGAACTTCCTCATGCTGCGGCGGAGGCGGATCAGCTCGCCAAACCTTTCCATTTTTCCTTTCCTTTATTATATATGACGGCCATTTCATCGAAATGCCTTCACGTCGAAACGCAAATGTACATAAAAACTTGTGATTTCCGCGTCGAGGAATGAAAAAACTTCCTCTCCTTTTGAGGAAAGAGATTTGAAAGCCGCCCGGCTTGCATGC
>CAYXQT010000079.1:0-9885 GCA_964466445.1 uncultured Paraprevotella sp.
GTGCCTCGCGGCTTGTAGGTTCGAGTCCTATCAGGCGCACGATAAAGGTTCCGGATGGCTACGAGGCAAGCGCGCGAGGCCGCGCTTCGCAAGTCCGCCTGCGTCCCGCCTCCCATGCGGGATGTCGTCCCTTAAAAGCACGTTTCAGCAAGTTTCGCCGACAGCTCTGGACTGCCCGTTGGAGAAAACCCCGTCGCGGCGGTTTCCCGATGCTTGTCCGAGGACGGCCTCTCGCGGATTTTCCGGCAAGGAAGAAAGTCTGATCGGCTTGATTGCTCCCACTGAAAAGCAGGACGCGGCGATTGCCATCTTGGAGCCGGGCTTCAAGGTGGAAAGCATGTCGTCTTTCAACGTCTTATGTATGTTGTCTATGATTTCCATATATTACAGGAGAACTTCCCGCATGCCGTCGTGCAGTCCGGCCGAAACCTTGTGACGACTGCGCAGGCAATCCTCAAAAGACAGTCCCCGCCGCTTGCCCTTGTCCCGTTGCCGGCCGGTCTCGTCAGAGGCTTGCGCCGTCGGCGCGAAGTTACCAAATCTTTTCGACATGGTAGCCTTACGGACTTGAAAAATGCGGGAGTCCCGAAGGCCGTGCGGCTCACCGCGGCGGACGGACGCGCCCCTGCCTGCCGGAGAGGCGGCTTTGACGAAAGGAAAGTCTCTCGTGCGTTTACGTGCGCCATGGGAGTCTTCAGCATTTTCTTCCGCATGAAAAACGGGAATGCTCCCCCTGTTGCCGGATCTGGCGGGCGGGACGGAGACGGGACGTGCCTCGGATGTCCTTTTTCCATTCATCTGAAGGTTTTTATCCGTGAAGTCCTCGTGCGGAAAGAAAGCTGACACCCGTTCTTGCCGACAGGAAGTAACGAGAGGCTCCCGCCTTTCGGATTCCCGTGGACACACGATGGAAAGAAAAAGCACGTCGGGCTGTCATCCTGACAGAACGCCGACGCGCGGAAACCGCCTGTTCCCGTCCGTCGCCCCGCGCCCGGACACGGCATTCCCGCGAGGGTGGGGCGGACGTTCCGGCCTTTCGCCTATTTCAGCTTCTTGCCGTCGGAAAACGCCTTGCCGACGGCGGCGCCGAGACCGACATAACGGTGATGAACGGGGTCGAAGACGATGAGTCCCATCTTTTCCATGTCCGGCTTGCCGTCGTCGGCGAGGTATTTTTCGTCGGCGAGTATGTTCACCACTTCCCCGATGAGGTAGTATCCGCTTTCAGTCTCGCCGATTTTCTCCTTGACGCGGCATTCGAATGTCATCGGGAAGTCGGCGAATACCGGCGCGTCGACATTCTCGGCCCGGACAGCCGTCCATCCGGCCTTTTCCATCTTCCGCGGGTCGTTCTTCGCGCTGACGATGCCCACGTAGTCCGCGGCTTCCAACGTGGCTTCCGTGGCGAAGGCCACGGTGAAGTCGCCCTTTCTTTCCAGGTTTTCCGTGGTGGCGTGCTTGCCCAAGGAAATCATGATTTCGTTCATGTCCCACTGTCCGCCCCACGCAGCGTTCATGGCGTTGGGGTGTCCTTCCGCGTCGTAAGTGCCGATAATCAGCACGGGTTGTGGCAACAGCCACGGTTGTGTCTTGAAACTTTTCATATCTCGTCTTCTTGCATGAGTTTGCCGTATATTTCCGCGTCCTCGTCCTGAAAGCAGCAGAACACGACGTCGCCTTCGTATTCCCCGTCGCGGATGAGCCTCTTGACGGTCTCGTAGGCTATCCTTGCGGCTTCCCGTTGCGGATAGCGGTAGACGCCGGTGCTGATGCAGGGGAAGGCGACGCTCTTCAGCCCGTGAGCCTCGGCCAACCGCAGGGCGGTGTCGTAGCAGGAAGCCAGCAGTTCGGGCTCGTGCCGTCCGCCGCCGCTCCACACCGGCCCGACGGTGTGTATGATTTTCTTGCAGGGCAGCCCGTAGGCTTCCGTCATCTTGCTCTCGCCCGTGCGGCATCCGCCCAGCGCGCGGCATTCCTCCAGCAGTCCCTTTCCCGCGGCGCGGTGTATGGCGCCGTCCACGCCTCCGCCTCCCAGCAGGGTGCAGTTGGCGGCATTGACTATGGCATCCGTCTGCAACTTCGTGATGTCTCCCGTGACAACCCTAATCCGTTCTTTCATTTTCCGTCACTCGTTTGGTCAGACGTTCCAAAGATAGTCAAAAATACCCGGAGGGGAAGCATGTTCCGGGAAAAAGATTGCGGAAAATCCGCACGCGGGCGTTTTTCCTCACGCGGGGACGGCACGGGAGGGCGGAGGGTATCGGGTTTCTCCCTCTTCTTGGCGGAACCGCGTCGCCGCGTGAAGCGCGGGTCTGCCCGTTCCGCACTCCGCCGCGTTCGAGGGAAACGCGAGGACGGGAAAGGGAATGCGCCTTTCGGGAAGCCGGTCGCGCGTTTTTTTTGGATGCCTTGCCGGAAAACGGCGTTTCCTGTCTTTATTTTCGCTACTTTTGTACCTATATATAATAGGAGAGCCGTATGAAAATAACGCTTCTGCAACAAGACGTTTCTTGGGGAGACCCGGAAGTCAACATGAGCCGCGCCGAGCGGGCGATGGACGCTTGTCCGGGGTCGGACTTGTACGTGCTGCCCGAAATGTTCTCCACGGGATTTTGCACGCGGCCCGAAGAAACGGCCGAACCGTCCGACGGCGGCACGTTGCGCCGGATGCGCCGTTATGCCGCCGGGCACGACTGCGCCGTGGCGGGCAGCGTGGCCGTGCGCGAGGACGGGAAGTTCTACAACCGCTTCTATTTCGCAACCCCGGACGGGGCAGTCCGCACCTACGACAAAAGGCACCTGTTCACTTACGGCGGGGAGCATCTCCGCTTCACTGCCGGGCGGCGGCGCGTCGTGGCGGAGTTCCGGGGAGTGCGTTTCCTCCTTCAGGTCTGCTACGACTTGCGCTTCCCCGTCTGGAGCCGGAACCGCAGGGACTACGACGTGGCGTTGTACGTGGCCAACTGGCCCAAGTCGCGCGAAGAAGTCTGGCTGACCCTGTTGCGTGCGCGGGCCATCGAGAACCAATGCTACGTGGCGGGCGTGAACCGCGTGGGGGCGGACGCTTCCTGCGCGTACTGCGGGGACACGATGATGGTCGACCCTTACGGGCGGACGGTGGCGGCTTGCGGGACGGACGCGGCCGGTGCCGTGACGGCGGAGGTGGACATGGAAAGTCTGGCGGGCTTCCGCCGCAAGTTCCCCGTGCTGGACGATGCCGACGGCTTCGCGTTGGGCGTCTGACCCCGGAAGGCTCGCGGAGGGCGGGGGAGTCCCGCCGCCCTATGAAATCTCCCCGTATTCGGGAATGTCGGGCAGAAGCTTGCAGGAATGCGTCTCGTAATCCATCGTGCAGCAGTAATGTTGCAGGCCGTTGGAGACGATGAGGTAATCCACGTGCAACGCCATGTTGTAGCGCGAAACCTGCGCGAACACCTTTTGCGTGATGCCGACGTGCGGGGCTTTGTATTCCACGATGACGCGCGGACGCGCCTGCCGGTCGTAGACCACCGTGTCGCAACGCTTGGCGGTGCCGTTCAGCGTGAGCGAGATTTCATTGGCCATCAGGCCGGGAGGATAATCCTTGCAGGCGATGAGGTAATGCACGAAATGCTGCCGCACCCATTCTTCGGGAGTGAGGGCCACGTACTTGCGGCGCAAATCGTCGAAGATGACCGTCCGCCCGTCCCGTCTCGCCGTTTTTATGGGGTATCGTGGAAGATTTAACGCGAACATTTGCTAACTTTGCAAAGATTGTCCCCTTGTCTTTTGCGGGATAAGGTGGACGCAAAAATACGTAAAAAACGATGAAAACCAAAGCGGAAATCGTGGAAAATTGGTTGCCGCGCTATACGCGACATCCCCTGAGCGACTTCGGGGAATATGTCCTGCTGACCAACTTCAACAATTACGTGGACATATTCTGCGGGCGGTTCAGACTTCCCCTGCCCGGCTACGAGGCGAACATGCGGATGGCGACGGCGGAGAACGTCACCATCGTCAACTTCGGGATGGGAAGCCCGAACGCGGCCATCATCATGGACTTGCTGAGCGCCGTCGCGCCGAAAGCCTGCCTGTTCCTCGGCAAGTGCGGAGGAATCTCTTCCAAGACGAGGTTAGGGGACTTGATCCTCCCTCTGGCGGGCATCCGCGGGGAGGGGACGTCGAACGACTACTATCCGCCCGAAGTGCCCGCGCTCCCGGCTTTCATGCTCCAGCGCGCGGTGTCGACGGCCATACGGGATGCCCACCGCGACTATTGGACGGGCACGGTGTACACCACGAACAGGAGGATATGGGAATACGACGAGAAGTTCAAGGTGTACCTGAAAGAGACGCGCGCCATGGCCGTGGACATGGAGACGGCCACGCTGTTCACCTGCGGGTTCGCCAACCACATCCCGACGGGTGCCTTGCTGCTCGTGTCCGACAACCCGATGATGCCCGAAGGGATAAAGACGGCGGAGAGCGACCGCGAGGTGACGCATAACTTCGCGCCGGAGCACGTGGCGATAGGGATAGAGGCGTTGAAACTGATAATAGAGGAGCAGAAGACGGTGAAGCACCTGAAATACGACTGGTAGCCGGAAGGGTAGGGTAGGATGGCAACGAAAAAGGAAGAAGTGACTTACGAGACCATCGTGCGCTCGGTGAGGGCGGGACGTTTCGCGCCCGTCTATTACCTTATGGGCGAGGAGGATTATTATATCGACAAGGTGAGCGAGTTCATCGTGGACGCGGCGTTGAAGGAGGAGGAGAAGGACTTCAACCTCACGGTATGTTACGGCACGGACGTGACGGCGGACGAGGTAATCGACGCGGCGAAGCGTTTCCCGATGATGGCGGAACGGCAGGTAGTCTTGGTGCGGGAGGCGCAGAACCTCTCCGGGAAAGAGCGCCTTTCCTTCTATTTGGAACGGCCGCAGCCCTCCACGGTGTTGATTTTCTGCCATAAGCACGGGACTTTGGACAAAAGGAAAAAGCTGGCGGCGGACATACAGAAAGCGGGAATCTTGTTCGAGTCCAAAAAACTGTATGAAAGCTGGCTCCCGGCGTTTGTCACGGACTACTTGCGGCGCAGGGGCGTGACGATGGAACAGAATGCCGTGATGATGATCTGCGAATGCGTGGGGAACGACCTGTCCCGCCTTTCGGGCGAACTGGACAAGCTGTTGCTTGCCCTGCCGGCGGGGGAGACGCATGTCGCCGCCACCTTTGTGGAACGGCATGTCGGCATAAGCAAGGATTTTAACAACTTCGAGTTGGTGTCGGCTTTGGTGGCAAAGGACGTGCTTAGGGTAAACCGCATCGTGAAATATTTTAACGACAACCCCAAGAACTTCTCCTTACAACTCACGCTTTCCGTCTTGTTCGGATTTTTCAGCAACCTGATGGTCGCCTACTACGCGCCGCGGCGCACGGAAGAGGGGATAGCCGAGTGGGTGGAGCAACCCCGTTGGCAGGTGGCGCGGAACATACTGCCCGCCATGCAGAAGTATTCGGGCACGAAAGTGATGCAGATAATCGGAAAACTGCGGGAAACGGACGCGAAATCGAAGGGCTTGGGCAATACAATCGCCTCTCCGGGCGACCTTTTGAAGGAATTAGCCTACTTTATTTTGCACTGAAACGGACTTTTTTCATCTATTTGAAGCCTTTCCGGAACTGTTAAAAAGTAAGTTATTGTTTTTGATTATAGGAGGTTAAACCGTTTTCTGCCCTCTGAGATTTCAAAATTCCGGGCTGGCTTTGCCGTCGGCCCAGAATTTTCGAGTATTGAAAAAAAGCACCTTTTTTCGTTTTCGCATGATTTACATTATATTTTATTAGCATTCAGGAAATGGCGGATTCGTCTTTCCGATTCACACTTGTGCTTCACGTTTTTGATGCCCGTGCGCGGATTCATGATGGTAAACGGCGGGTTTACGTAAGGAACGGCGGACGTTCACATCGGCGCGACCCGCGCTTCGGCTTTGTGAATGTATATTCTTGCGTCGGGGTGGCATGGGTATTATATATTGTAAACCACATATTTATATATGTTTGTTATGAAGAGGTTATAATCAAAAGGGCTTGTTTATGCAGGAACGCCCGTATTTTGCGGCCCATATCGGGATATGCGTCTGACAAGCCTTGGATAGCCAGTTTTTTAATCCGGGTAGATGAATGTTTCCTACAAGGGGCATGGACGGGGAAAAACTCCTTTCGCGTTTACAGACATGAAGGACGGGCGTGCGGGATTTACGAGGGTGAATATTTCTGTTCCCGAATATTCACGGGAGTGAATTCGATTTTGTGGTTTACGTTTGTTGCGCGTTCCGTTTTTTGTTTTTACCTTTGTGAACGTGAAGAATGCCTTTTTCGGGGAGGTAAAACAAAGGAAGACGGAAAAATGATGAAAGACCGGATAATGCAAATCATGAGGAAGGAAAACATGACCCAACAGGAGTTCGCCAAAGCCATCGAGGTGTCTCCCGCATCATTGTCAAATATCTTCAACGGAAAAACCAACCCGACGAACAACCATGTGAGTGCCATTCACCGCCGTTTCCCCGACATCAACATAAATTGGCTGATGTTCGGGGAGGGTGACATGTATGCAACTGTTTCGGATGAAACGGACAAGGATGCCGACGGGCAGGGGAGCGCCGTCAATGGCGACGCGGAACCGTCCGATTTTGTCGACGTTTACAGTCCGGAACATTACGCCGACTGTCCGAGGATGGAAGACATAACCGATTCGGAAACGGGGAAGCAACGTGTGACCGTGGTGCGTGAAATAGTAAAATATATAGACAAACCGCAACGGAAAATCACCGAGATAAGGATTTTTTTCGACGACGGGACTTACGAGGTTTTCAGCCGACCATAAAGGAAAAGTACGGACAAACGGCACTGCCGTCCCTTTTCCGTATCCCCGTCTTTGGCATAAGAAGGCATCCGAATCCTTGTTTTTTCATTTGCCTCTGCGCATACCTTTCACTATCTTTGCGGAAAAGTCCGGGCCGACTGTGCGCGACTCTGCCGTAACGCCCGCGAAAACACGCGGCATCCGCAGGGGACGTGCGGGAAATCGTGCGGACGGGCAACGCGGCGTGTCCCGTCTTGCGCATCGTGAAGTCCCGTACACCGGCCGCGACCGTACCGCGACGCGCCGGTCTCGCGGTCGTCGGAATGTCGGCCGCAGGGGCATGCCTTGTTATAATTCCAACCGACGGATGACGGAGATGAAGAAATATGTCTTGGATTTGACGCTGACCTCCAACGAGCGTCTACGGGAAGGATATGCCTTGTTGAAGTGCACGCAGGAGCGGCCTCTGCCGGAAATGCGCCCCGGCCAGTTTGCCGAATTAAAGGTAAACGGCTCGGAAACGACCTTTTTGCGGCGGCCGATTTCCATCAATTACGTGGACGAGGGGAAAAACGAGGTCTGGTTTCTGGTTCATGAGGTAGGGGAGGGCACCCGTAGCTTGGGAGCCATGAAGGCGGGAGACAGGCTGAACGCCGTCATGCCCTTGGGAAATGGTTTCACGCTGCCCGTCTCCGGCGGCGAGAGGGTGCTGTTGGTGGGAGGCGGCATCGGCGCGGCCCCGTTGCTTTACTTGGGGAAAGAGGTGGCGAAGCTCGGCTGCCGGCCCGTTTTCCTGCTGGGAGGACGTTCGGGGCGCGACTTGGTGCAATTGGACATGTTCGGGGCATTGGGCGAGGTGCATCTCACGACCGAGGACGCTTCCCGGGGAGAGAAAGGTTTCGTGACCCGGCATTCCGTGTTGCGGCGGGAGGCTTTCGACCGCATAGCCGCCTGCGGGCCCAGACCTATGATGGCGGCGGTGGCGCGGTATGCGAAGTCAAAAGGCATCCCTTGCGAGGTCTCGTTAGAGAACATGATGGCTTGCGGAGTGGGCGCGTGCCTGTGCTGCGTGGAAGATACCGCGGAGGGACGTTTGCGCGTGTGCAAGGACGGCCCCGTTTTCAATACAGACAGATTGTCATGGCAGATTTGAGCGTGAACATAGGGGAACTGCGGCTGAAAAACCCCGTGATGGCCGCGTCCGGCACTTTCGGGTACGGCCTCGAGTTCGCCGACTTCGTGAATTTGGAAGATATCGGCGGCATCGTCGTGAAAGGCACGACATTGGAGCCCCGCGAAGGCAACCCTTGTCCCCGCATGGCGGAGACGTCCCAGGGGATGTTGAACTGTGTGGGGTTGCAGAACAAGGGAGTGGATTATTTCTGCAAGCACATCTACCCGCAAATCAAGGACATCCGCACGAACTTCATCGTGAATGTCGCCGGCTCGTGCATCGAGGACTACGCGGAGTGCGCCGGACGGATTGACGGGCTGGAGCGCATCCCGGCCATAGAACTGAACATATCCTGTCCGAACGTGAGGCAAGGGGGAATGGCTTTCGGCATGACGGTCGAGGGCACTTCCGCCGTGGTGAAGGCCGTGCGCAAGGTGTATGGCAAAACCCTGATAGTCAAGCTGTCTCCGAACGCGGCGGACGTGGCGGACATCGCCCGCGGCGCGGAGGATGCCGGCGCGGATTCCGTGAGCCTCATCAACACGCTGATGGGAATGGCCGTCGACATCGAAAAACGCCGCCCCGTGCTGTCCATCGCCACGGGAGGGCTGAGCGGCCCGGCGGTGAAGCCCGTGGCCTTGCGCATGGTGTGGCAAGTAGCCAAAGCCGTGAAGATACCCGTGATAGGCTTGGGCGGGATTGCGAACGCGCGCGACGCCGTGGAGTTCCTTCTGGCCGGGGCTTCCGCCGTGGAGATAGGGACGGCGAACTTCATAGACCCTGCCGTGACGGTGAAGGTGGCACGGGGAATAGACGAATACCTGGAGCGGCACGGTTGCCGCAGTGTACGCGAGATTATCGGAGCTTTGGAGGAGTGAACGGGGCTTTCCCCGTCTTCATGTCGCTTTTTCTCTTGCATGGTAAAGGGATTTATGCGTATATTTGCATCATAAACATCAGACAGGCATGACGACGAGATGGCTCAAATATTGCAAATTCCTCTTGGTCTGCTGCGTGATAGCGGTGTCCGGCGGGTGCGAGGAAGACGATGATTACCGGGGATACATGCTTTCCGGACGCTGGTTCGGCGAATTGGGCATGATGGTGGACGGTCAGCCTGCCATCGGCTCCGACTTGGAGTTCGTCCCCGATGACTACGGCGGTTACAGCGAGGGCTATGGCTACGAAAGGGACTACTACTACGACCCGTGGAATCGTGTGAATCTCATTGAACATTACTTTGATTGGAGTATATGGGACGGCATCATATACCTTTATTTCGACGACCCCGGACTCGACTGTAGCATCAGGGACTACCGCCTGTCTTCCGACTATTTCGAGGGCTACATGGACGGGACGTACTCTTCCACACGTTTCAAGTTGCGCAATTATGAGCGTTATTGGGAGGACTACGGGTATTGGGGTCCGTATTATTCCTACCGCGGCGGCGGACGGCACGCCGACACGCCGGCTCAAGGGGAAACGCCGGAATGCACGAGAACCGTAAACGTGAATCCCCCGGATCGTCCGGAATAAGCCCCCTTGCCGGAGCAAAGGAGATTCCACGGGGACATGTCTCCCGCTGTTTCTTGTGGAAGCCGGCTCGTCGAAACGAGCCGGCTTTTTTGACAATATGACATCCTTTTCCTTTCTTCCGTAGGCAAAGTGAAAGGGAAAAGCTGTTCCGCGCGTCGCGGACTGCCGTCGAGAAACGCGAAACAGGAGCGAAGAAAGGCGTTTCCGGATACATTTCTTCACGTTTCGGCCATCCGTTTAACTTTTCTTCACCGAGACCGCCCGTTTTTCTGCCGAGAAAAATTTCCGTTCCTGCGGACGAAACACTTTTTTTGTCCGCAGGAAA
>CAYXQT010000080.1:0-9761 GCA_964466445.1 uncultured Paraprevotella sp.
TGATGCGGTCTGCAACACCCTCGGCAAGGACGGTCTCGCGCTTCTTTATAAACTGAGGGTCGAACGTGGCATTGCGGTCACGAGGCGTGGATACGGTCACTTCACCCATGGAAGTCCGAACTTGCTTCTGCATCTTGCCGTTACGGCGGTTGCCACTCATGCGCCCGTCATCGGAAAGATGGGCATCCATCCCGCCTTCAAGGGCCGCATTCAAGATACCCTCCAATAATGGAGCAAACGCGCCATCCTTTCCTGACAAGGGTTTACCCACTTCTGTCTGCTCGATGGCCTTGTTCTTGATGCTTTCAAAATCAAATTCCTCGCTCATGAATAAACTGTGTTGGCAAAGTTAATATTTTATTCCTTCTCTTTGCTGACACAATTTAAATTACGGCCTCGACATTTCCTCTGATTTCGCACTTGCCAGTTGACTCTGCAAAATTTATACTTAACTTTGCACAAGAACTTTAGAGATTACTTTCTATAGGTTGTCTTGAACCATCTCTTATAACTTGTGTTCTGTCAGGTAACGTTCCGCTTCGATGGCCGCTTTGCATCCGCTACCTGCAGCTGTGACGGCCTGACGATAGTGCGGGTCAGCAACATCTCCGGCTGCAAAAACACCGGGAATGCCGGTGCGTGGGGAATCACCCTCTGTAAGGATATAACCGGTTTCGTCGGTTTTCACCCACGGCTTGAAGATGTCCGAGTTGGGTTTATGCCCGATAGCCAAGAAAAATCCGTCAATGGCAATGTCGTAATGCCGTTCGTCGGCTTCTCCTTTGCGCTTTACCACGTGTACGCCTTCCACGCCGTTTTCGCCGAACAATCCTTCCGCGTTGTGTTCGAACAACACTTCTATTTTAGGGTTTTCCAACACGCGTTCCTGCATAATCTTGGAAGCACGGAGGAAAGGTTTGCGCACGAGCAGATAAACCTTGGCCGCCAGTCCGGCCAGATAGACGGCTTCCTCGCAGGCCGTGTCACCGCCGCCCACTACGGCCACGGTCTTCTTGCAGTAGAAGAAGCCGTCGCAAGTGGCACAAGCACTGACACCCATGCCAGCGTATTTCTTCTCGTCGTCCAGTCCAAGGTATTTGGCCGTGGCACCAGTGGCAATGATGACGGTATCGGCTTCCACCGTACTGTCGTTGTCGAATGTGATTTTATAGGGGCTTTCGCTTAAATCCGCCTTAATGGCAATGGCGTTACGGATATCCGTTCCAAAACGTCCGGCCTGCTTGCGCAAGCTTTCCATCAAGTCCGACCCGGATATACCATCGGGGTAGCCCGGGAAATTCTCCACTTCTGTCGTGGTGGTCAACTGTCCGCCGGGCTGTATGCCTTCGTACAATACGGGGTTGAGATTTGCGCGGCTCGCGTAGATAGCCGCCGTATATCCGGCTGGGCCGGATCCGATGATGAGGCAACGAATATGTTCCATAGTTCTTGGAAATAAGGTTTATGTCGTGATGTCATGAATGAAGTCATCTCAAGTCTATGATTTCAGCCTGTGGATAATCTTTCGGGTTGAATTCGAAGTCTGTCGCTGCGAACGATTGTCCGGTATGAAACTGGTGGATGGAGATACGTGTCCACTGCTCCTTTTTACGCTGTTGCATACGGATGCACATCAGACCATGGTTTTCCTTGTTGATGTCCAAAATGATAGTGCGTGGACTTTTCCGTTTATTGTTGGCTACCAGCGTGATTTCATAACAACTTTTTCCGCGCAGGGTCGTTTCTTTGAGCTGGTAATTGTATCCATCTTTGTACAAGTTGACAAACGTGTAGGGATTCATGTTTTGCCGTTCTTCCAATGTCGGTACACTTACATTGACTTCACCGTTGGCTTTCATGTAACTCCATTGCGTTTCGCCGTTGCACCAGATAATCATGTCAGGTGTGGTCATTTGGAATTTGTTGCCTTGAATGCACATCATACCCGATGTACTGCCTTGTAGGTCGCCATCGGTGAATTCGTCAGCCTTAAAAACGGCCTTGACCCCACCTTTGCCCGTGAACAAGGAGGCAGTTTCGTCCAATATCTTCCGTGCCTCCGACATCTGTTGCGCCTTTACCTGAATGAGAATGAGGCACAAAAGCACAGTCCATAATATCCTTTTCATCTTTTATCTTCTTTTATCGGGTTATTTTAATTTGTCCAATATCATCTCCATCTCCATTTCGTCTTTGCACAATACTTCACGAGGCTTGCTTCCCTGCGCAATGCCTACGATGTCGGCTTTCTCCAATTGATCCATCAAGCGTCCCGCGCGATTGTATCCGATGGCGAATTTGCGTTGTATCATGGATGTCGAACCTTGTTGCGTGGCCACGACAAGCCGAGCCACTTCCTCGAACAGCGGATCCAAGTGTGTCAGGTCTACCGGTTCCGCCCCGTTCTCTTCCCCCTCCGTCTCCACTCTCGGCAGTTCAAACGGACCGAGGTAACTCTGTTGCGTGGCGATGTAGGCCGTAATCCGCTCCACCTCCGGCGTGTCAACGAAAGCGCATTGCACACGCACCGGTTCGCTACCGCAGAGGAAGAGCATGTCGCCGCGCCCTATGAGCTGGTTGGCTCCCGGCCGATCCAGAATAGTGCGAGAGTCAATCATGGCACTCACCTTAAAGGCCATGCGTGCGGGGAAATTCGCCTTGATGGTTCCCGTGATGATGTTGGTGGTCGGGCGTTGCGTGGCGATAATCATGTGGATGCCCACTGCCCGCGCCAGTTGCGCGATGCGAGCGATGGGCATTTCTATTTCTTTCCCCGCCGTCATAATCAGGTCGCCGAACTCGTCTATGACAACGACAATGTATGGCATAAAGCGATGCCCGTTATCGGGATTGAGATGGCGGCTCTTGAATTTGGCGTTATATTCCTTGACGTTGCGGGCGTGGGCTTTCTTCAGCAGGTCGTAGCGTGTGTCCATTTCACAGCAGAGGCTTTTCAGCGTGGCCACCACCTTTTGCACGTCCGTAATGATGGGCTCGTCGTCTCCGTCAGCAATCTTCGCCAGAAAGTGGTTTTCAATGGGGGCATAGATACTGAACTCCACCTTCTTGGGGTCTACCATGACGAATTTCAGTTCCGCCGGGTGCTTCTTATATAATAAGGAGGTGATGATAGCGTTCAGCCCGACGGACTTGCCTTGCCCTGTCGCGCCGGCCACCAAAAGGTGAGGCATCTTGGCCAAATCTACCATGAAAACCTCGTTCGTGATGGTCTTGCCCAACGCGATGGGCAGTTCGTAGTCCGACTCGCGGAATTTCCGGCTGTTCAGTATGCTTTCCATCGACACCATGTGAGGCTGTGCGTTCGGCACCTCTATGCCGATGGTTCCTTTGCCCGGTATGGGGGCGATGATGCGTATGCCGAGCGCACTTAGGCTCAATGCGATGTCGTCCTCCAGATTTCTGATGCGCGAGATGCGTACGCCCTTTGCCGGGGTGATTTCATACAAGGTGATGGTGGGGCCGACCGTGGCCTTTATCGATGAGATACCCACGCCAAAGTTCTGAAGCACTTCGATGATTTGATCCTTGTTTTTGTTCTGCTCGTCCATGTCGATGGGCGCGTCGTTCTCGCCGCGTTTGTCTAACAGGTCGAGCGTCGGGTAGTGATAGTTTTCCAAATCGAGCTTCGGGTCGTAAGGCTCCAAGGCTTCTATGCCGTTTTCGTCGGCGAGTTCCTCCTTTTCCGTCTTCACGATGCTCAATTCAGAGGTTGCTTTCTCAGGGGAGAGCCGGTCTTCCAAATCCTCTGTTTCTCCCTCTTCTTCTCCTTGCGCCGGTTCCATCACGAAACTTATCGTCTTTGCCGGGGATTCTTCTTCCCTTTCTTCCTCGGGCGTTGTCGCGTCATCCGTATCGTCTGTCGCACTTTCACCCTCGCCGGAAATCGTTGCCTTGCTCATCGCTTTCGTCGGGATTTTCGATTTGATGTAGTCCACGGGGTTCAAGATACGCCGGACCAACCGTATAGTCTCGTTGCTCAGATAAGCCAGATAGGCGACGATGGTCAGGAGAAGTACCAAGAACGTACCTACCTTTCCTATACGCTGGTTGAGCCAGTTGCTGACGAACAAGCCGTGATTGCCTCCGGGGTTGATAAAGTTCCAACCGCTTAGGTTTTCAAACGTCTGTTGGAGGAAGAAGGAACTGGTAACGGAAAGCCAAATGATAAGAATGGAACAATTGAGGAACCACTTCCAAAGCCTGACCTTGTAGGCACGGGTCAACTTCATGGCTGCGATAATCAGGAATACAGGAATCAGAAATGCCGACAGTCCGAAGCAACGGTTTATCCAAAAGTTGGCCCAATAGGCTCCTCCCGCTCCCGCATAATTCAAGAATCCTTCCTTCGCTCCTTGCTCTCTCAGACATTGATCCTCCGCACCGGTAAACAGATGAGAGGTGAAAGACAAGAGCGTGAAGAGAGCCAGAATTAAGAGTACCAATCCGAAAAAAAAACGTATGGTTTCTTTATGCCCTACCGGTTCCTCTCCCGCATTCAGCACATTTTCTTCCTTTTCTGTCCTTTTTTCGGGCTTTTCCCTATTTCCTCTTTGTGCTTTGTTCCCTGATTTGGTAGTTTGTATTGTCGGATTTTTTTTTCTCATCTCGGCTTGTCGGTATGAAAACGACTACAAAAGTAAATGAAAGTCATCAATTTTGCTATTTTTTCACTCAATTTTTTGTAGCTTTGCGGTCTTTAGAAATGTTGAGAGAACACCATGAATGTGAATGATAAGAAAACGATTGTATATTCTCGGAATACTGTGGAATTTGCAACCGTAGCGGCTGAGTTTTGTGCCTATTTGGAACAATCTGAGAGGAGAAAGCTCCAGGATTTTACGGATACCGTATTAAAACTCCTGCCTTTACTCTATTTGAAAGCCGCCTTGTTAGAGGATATCGAAAGCTCTGAGGACTTTCTTCCCGAAGCTTTTGTTTCGGAGCAGGATTACGAAATTGTCCGTCTGACGCTTTCTTCCATATTGGGAGGAAAGGACGATTATCTGGATTTTTGCAATGAAAGGGTGAAATTCAGTGACGAGACATCCGCGAAGGCAATTTCAGAAGATTTGGCGGATATTTATCAGGCATTGAAGAATTTTGTGGAGGGTTACCGTATCGGATTGGAAGAAAACATGTATGAGGCGGTGGCGGAAGTCCGGAATGCTTTTGCATTGTATTGGGGGCAAACGTTGACGAACGCCATGCGGGCACTCCATCGTGTCAGGTACAGTACAGAGGAAGATGATGATGCGAAATTTGGTGTAGACTAATCTTTTCAAAAATAAGATGAAAACGCTATATAGTAAGTTTGACAAGAAACTTATATCGGCTTTGCCGCGTGTCCTGTTCAAGGGACGTATTTTTGTGGTTCAGACAGAGGCGGAAGCGTCTGGAGCCGTAGATTACTTGTCGGCTTTGACCGTTTTGGGGGTAGATACCGAGACACGGCCTTCCTTCCGCAAGGGATGTACGAATAAAGTGGCTTTGTTGCAAGTGTCCACCGATGACACTTGTTTCCTGTTCCGGTTGAATCATATCGGAGTGACCGACAGCGTAAAACGTTTGTTACAGGACGAAAATGTCTTGAAAGTCGGTTTGTCGTTACGCGACGACTTTGCCTCGCTCCATAAGCGTGGAGAGTTCGTGCCTCGGGCTTTTTTGGAATTACAGGATTATGTCAAGTACTTTGGCATCGAGGATATGAGCCTGCAAAAGCTGTATGCCAATATTTTCGGACAGAAAATCAGTAAGGGGCAACGTCTGACCAACTGGGAGGCAGACGCACTGACCGAAAAACAGAAACTATATGCTGCTACCGATGCTTGGGCGTGCATACGACTGTATCGGGAACTGGAGGCTTTGAAAGAAAGTAATGACTATGAACTTGCCGTGGTGCAGGAATCATAATAAAGGAGAGGGGTAAAGACTATGTACAAGAATTTATACTTAAAAAGAGGAAAGGAAGAAAGCTTGAAGCGTTTCCATCTTTGGATTTTTTCAGGAGCCATCCATCATATAGAAGGAGAACCCGTAGAGGGGGAAGTAGTGCGTGTATTGTCTTTCGGGGGTGATTTTATAGCCGTGGGGCATTGGCAAATCGGTTCCATCGCTGTCAGGGTATTGGATTTTGAGGACAAGGAATTGGACAGAACATATTGGGAAAGCCGTCTGCGAACGGCATATGACTTGCGATGCGCTATTGGAGTAGCCGGACATGAAGACGGAAATGATATTTACCGTTTGGTGAACGGCGAAGGAGACAACCTACCGGGATTGGTGGTGGACGTGTATGGAAGGACAGCGGTCATGCAAGCTCATAGTGTGGGCATGCATGGCACACGCCATGAAATAGCACGGGCACTTGTAGCCGTGACGAACGGAACGGTGGAAAATGTCTATTACAAGAGCGAAACTACCTTGCCTTTCAAGGCGGGATTGGGGCAGGAAAGCGGTTTCATCGTGGGCGGAGGTGTGGAAAACATAGCAATGGAAAACGGCTTGAAGTTTTATATAGATTGGTTGAAAGGGCAGAAAACGGGATTCTTTGTAGACCAACGTGACAATCGTTCGCTATTGGAACATTATGCTCATGGCCGTACCGTGCTGGATATGTTCTGTTATTCTGGCGGATTCAGCGTGTACGCCATGCGGGGCGGAGCCACGTTGGTACATTCCGTGGACAGTTCGGCCAAGGCGGTAGATTTGGCTCGCGCTAACGTGAAACTGAACTTTCCGGATGACATTCGTCACGAAGCGTATGCTGAAGACGCTTTCAAGTATTTGGATGCAATGGGAGACCAATATGACTTAATCATTCTCGACCCTCCGGCCTTTGCCAAACATAAGGATGCACTTCGGCAGGCTCTGAAAGGTTATGCGCGTCTGAACGCCAAGGCTTTCAGTAAAATCAGGCCGGGTGGCATCTTGTTCACGTTCAGTTGTTCGCAGGTGGTAAGCAAGGATTATTTCCGCACCGCAGTGTTCACCGCCACCGCGCAGAGCGGACGTCGCGTGCGTATCCTCCATCAATTGCATCAACCGGCCGACCATCCCGTCAACATCTACCATCCCGAAAGTGAATATTTGAAGGGGTTAATGCTCTATGTAGAGTAGAAAAAGACGTTTTTAGTGAAATAAGGTTAAAAAACGAAGAATTTAAGTCCATTGTAATGCTACCTTTACAAATAACTTGTATATTTGCATCGTGTTTTTCATGGTATTAGATTTAAGGTTAATGGAAGATTGGTTGTCGAGATGACAACCTTCTTTTTTTATAGGGCGCATCCGAACGGACGGAACATAGGAGGGACACCATAACCATCCGAAATATTTAAGAGGCGTTGACCCTCGAGTGTATGACAGATTGTTCAACATGTTCCGCAATTACGATGGAGGATTGCGGTCGTCAGTAAACAAGTATCCCACTGAATTTTTTGATAAGGGTCAAAAGAGCTTTCATTGCTCTTTTGAAGTTATAGACTACTGCCGCAAGAAATATGTTTACGGCATTTCTGGTCACACCTTTGTGAAAGTTGCGACTCAACCGATAACCTACACGAGTTTGGAATAAGTTTTCGCGCCAATTGAGGTTGTGTCAAAATAGGCTCAGCCTCATTCTTTGCCCTTTGAGGTTTCGACATTTTTCAGGCAACTGGTTTTGAGGATTTTCCCAAGATATCCGGTTCTTAGGGTGAAATCCGACCTGCAATACAAAAATCCATTTCGAAGAGCGTCCTCCCATTTTTCAGTCCGTCTTGCCGTCTTTGAACACACTTTCTTCATGTCAAAGGCAATGGCAAGGAAGGCAGAGTCCATTGTGGCCTTGTCCTTGCCGAAGCGGCGGAAGTGCTGGCATGCCATGTCGTGTCTTGTTCGTCCGGAGACGGCATCGGTTTCCATGCACCGCCGTCCCCCGTGCCTGACACCGTCGTCCGAAGCGGGTAGCCCGCGTGCCTTTCGCTTGTGTTTGTCCAGCCCGCGAGCGGCCTCCATGGCACGCTGGCCGCCTTTTGCCTCATGACACATGCGACCGCCTACCGTCTTAGCGCGGGAGGTGCCGACGCGGGCCGTGTGCCAGACCCGTAGGGCAGACGTGGTAATCCTCCCTAACATTGTGGTGGAAGTTGCCATGGCGGGACGGGTCGGGCTCATGTCGCGGATGCCGCCTGGGGCGGAAGCGGTTCGTCTCCAACGTGGGCATCCATGTCGGCCTCGCCCATGAGGCGGCAGTTCCCCTCGCCGCCATAACCGGAGCCGGCCGCGGCAGCGGATGGAAGATGGCGATGGTGTCTGGGAAGGGGGTGAAGGACGGGACGAGGGTAAGCGCATCGGTGGGACTGGGGACATGGCGAAGTCCATGACGGATTGGCCTGCGGCGGAAATCCGAAGGTTGCGGCCCGGCTTGGCCCGTCCGTCGGTCGTGGCATCCTCTCTCATGCGCATGGATGCGGTGTTTGGATTAGTCCTCGACATTGGGTCGCGGTCGACGGCCTGTCCAAGTCGGCGGGCATGTCCATTCAGCCTGTCACGTCGCGCCCCAAGCCTCCTCGTCCGCTTCTCCCCCCCCCCCCCCACGGCATCGTCTCTTCCGCCCCTCGTCTCTTGGACTGGGTGGCTGTCCGGGCGACTGTCCCAGTCCTTCAATAATACCCGTCGGCAAACTGGGGGAACTCGACCTTTTTCACTGGCGGAAGCGTCGTCCCGCGCTATGACATCATCCGTCCGCGAGGGCGGCGGCACTATTTTCCCCACGGGCTTGGCGCGGTTCCTTTCCGCCGTCTTCCGCCATACGAAGGCGCATCGCTGGCCCTGGATTCCATTTTGGTGCCGCCAGCGTTCTCCACGTCCAGGCTGACAAAGCCCTTGTCGGCCGACATCAGCACCGACCGTGTGAGGATGTCGTCGGTTTCGTCCCTCGTGCGGTTGAGGAACCGGCTGATTGTGGAGAAGCCGGGCTCATCATGGCCTGCCAGCCATATGGAACGGATGCCGCGCTACAACCGTTTCCCTGTCCCGCGGCACGGACAGGCATCGTCCATGTGGGCGTAAATGACAGCCTTGGGCGACATCCTCGGATTATGGGGACTGCGCCCACGCCCACGGCACGATTTCCTGAAATTATCGAGATTCAGACCCCAGCAATGGTGTCAACAACGCACACGGGGTCATCTTCCGCGATGTCCTCGCCGGTTCTCCGCGGAAAAGGCACCATCTGGTTGGGTGTACAGGACTTAAAATCTGTCTTTGTGGACATCTAATTTGTCTTATGTCACCAAGTTATTAAAACTCTTTGTCTTATGCTTTTCAGCATGTTATGATGAAAAAAGGGTATGCCATGAATTCTGACACACCTTCTTCGACATTAGGGTAATATCTCAGTTTTTTTTGTCGAAAAAGCAGTGAGTAGTGAGAGCCGGGCATATGTTTATCAAGAAATTGTGCGCCGAACGGTGGCGCAAGTGTGCGGAGGTGACCTTGTTCCTGAGAAATTCGTTGACACATTCGACGATGTATCTCTCGCGTGGCATTGTCTTATCTCATGTCCGTCTTTGGCTCGTGTACAGGGTGTATGCCGCAACTAAAAAACGTGAGTTCGATATAAGGTTCAAAATAATCTGCTGGATATTAGGAGCATAGCGATAAAAGCATTAAATTTATAGTGGAAAATCAAACATTTAAGCGGTTATCACTATGTTCACAGAGGCTAAAATTACAGAGATTTATTGTATTGCGGATGA
>CAYXQT010000081.1:0-9732 GCA_964466445.1 uncultured Paraprevotella sp.
GTTTGTCGTCGAAGAAGTAATTTTGTGCGGACAGGTTCACGAGCCGACGGCAGACCTGTGCGTATCAGGGAAAAAGACTTACCGTTTTTCGTCCTTCGCGAGACCTTGCCGTTCGGGCGGGAGACCTGCCATGACGGTGCGGTGCGCCTCTTCCATCGTTTCCTTGATGTTCTCCGGGCCTTTCCCCTTGGGCGGTATGGGGCGATGGATGGTGAGAGACAACTTGTTGCGGCGCACGAAGCCGAAGCCTTTCGTGCGCGGGAGGATATCGAACGAGCCGTCGATGGTCACGGGGACGACGGGCAGTTGCAACTCGTCCGCCAGTTGGAACGCCCCTTTCTTGAACGCCCCCATGTGTCCCGTGAACGAGCGGGCACCTTCGGGGAATACCACCAGCGAAGTCCCTTCCTTCAAGATTTCACGTGCCTTGGAGTACGTCTCCTGCAGTTTCTTCGGCCCCGACTTGTCCACAAAGATGTGGCGTGCGCTCTCGCATGCCTTTCCCACTAAGAAGATTTTCCGCAACGACTTTTTCATCAGCCACTTGAAGTTGCGCCCCAGAAAGCCGTAAATCAGGAAGATGTCGAACGCACCCTGATGGTTGGCCACGAACACGTATGAGGTTCTCTTGTCCGTGTTTTCGCGACCGCGCACGGCGACCGGGATGAAGAGCACCCGGCAGAATATGATTGACCATATTTTCCCGGGGTAATATCCCCAGAAATGCGCGTCGCCTATCCACGAACCGATGATGGTGACGACGGCCGTCAGCATGGTGCAGACCAGTAGGACGGGCAACGCGATGCAGAGCTGGTAGATTCGATAGAGTAACGTCATGTCTCCTTTGGCAGTTTAATCATACAAATTTAAGGAATACCTATTTGTTGTGCAAGGTTATGACGTTAATTTCAGGCCACGCCCCGAAGCGGAAAGGGACGAGTGCCCCGCCGACACCCAGACTAACGTACAGTCCGCGTCCGCCCTCGCGGTACATGTGTTTCCATTCCGGATAGAAATATTCGGAGGGCGACCAGCCGAAGAGCATGAACTGCATGCCGTGGGTATGTCCCGACAGCGTGAGCTGGATGTCGGTCTGCGGCAACACCTTGTGCCGCCAGTGCGTGGGGTCGTGGCTGAGCAGTATCTTGAACAGCCGCGCCGGACTGCCGTCCCTCCCGTATCCGGGAAGCCCTTCCAAGGCTTTCTTCAGGTCGCCGCGTTCGGGGAAAGGCGGCTTCCCGTCGTTCTCCACGCCTACGAGGATTATGCTGTCCTCGCCTTGACGTATGACGCGACGCTCGTTCAGAAGCAAATCCCAGCCCAAGGCGCGTTGCCGTACTTTCAGCTTTTCCAACCGTGCGGCCTGTTCCTCCTCCGTAAGGTAATAGGCGTATGTCTGGTAGTCGTGGTTGCCTAAAATGGAATACACGCCGTCCGGCGCGTGCAGACGGGAGAGCGTCTCCTCGAATCCGTCCATCTCGCCCGTTTCCGTGCTGACCAAATCGCCCGTGAAGACAATCATGTCGGGGCGTTGCTCCATGATGCGTTCCACGACTTTCTCCACCATCGCCCGCCGGTGCCTGAAACTCGCGAGGTGCAAGTCGCTGAACTGCACGATGCGATAGCCGTCGAAGCCGGGCGGAAGGTCTGACGAAGAGAAGTCCGTGCGTCGGACCTGCAAAAGGTTGGGGCCGAAACTCAGTCCTACCGCCATGATGCAGAACAAGAGGAGAGCCGCAACGGAGCTCGCCACCGTGCATGCCTTTCGGGCGCGGGGGAAAAACAGGCAGATGCCTTTCCCAGTCAAATCCGCGACGGCAAACAGCAATCGGGGGAGCGCAAAGAGCATGTAGAGACTGATGAAAACGACCATTTGCGTCATGTTTGCCGGCGTGTGGCTTTCCGTACAAGTCAGCACGATTGCCGCCGCCAGCAACAAGCCGTCGGGAAGGAAGAAGAGGAGATGCGTCCAAAAAGAACGCTTGCGCCCGCGCATGAACCTGAAATACATGTACACGTCCGACAATATCAATGTCAGCAACACGGCGGGCAGTATTCGCAATATCATGGTTTTCTTGTTTTAAGTCATAGGTTTGCAGACAGGAATTTGCGCATCGTCTCCACGGGCAGACCGCGCCGGCGGACGTAGTCTTCCAACTGGTCTTCCCCGATTTTCCCCACGGAAAAGTGACGGGCGGAGGGGTGGGAAAGCATGAGTCCGCTGACCGAAGCGTGCGGTATCATGGCACCGTTTTCGGTCAGCCAGATGCCGATTTCGCGGAAGCCCGTCCATTCGGACAGAAGGAAGTTGACGGACTGGTCGGGAAGGGAGGGGTAACCCACGGCAGGGCGGATGCCGGTGAACTTCCCAGCAAGCAACTCTTCGATGGACAGCCATTCGTCTTTCGCGTATCCCCAGAAAGTCCTGCGTACTTCTTGATGCATTTTTTCCGCGGAGGCCTCAGCGAGCCGGTCGGCCAGTGTCTGTACCAGCAGATGCGTGAAGTCGTCGGCGCATACGCCGGTTTCGTGCCGACGTTCCATTTCCGCGTCCACCGTGGCTGCGAAGACCCCCACGGTGTCGGGTATGCCTTGCGACTGCGGGCGCACGAAATCCGAGAGGCAGAGGTAAAGACCGTCCGGTGTCGCGGCGTGTTGCTGGCGCAACAAGGGGAGACGGAGCACATGCTCCTCCTGTTCCGAATCGGAGAGAATCAGGTCATCGCCGTCCGAG
Source organism: uncultured Paraprevotella sp. (assembly GCA_964466445.1). Classification (GTDB taxonomy): domain Bacteria; phylum Bacteroidota; class Bacteroidia; order Bacteroidales; family Bacteroidaceae; genus Paraprevotella. The sequence goes on from CAYXQT010000081.1 coordinate 2,735, forward strand.
CAAGCCGGATAGAGACCGAAACGCGCGTAGGTGCAGAAATCCCCGTCCAACCGTGCCAACATGCGTCCGGCTTCCTTGAACAGCCGCATGGCCTCGTCCGCCCGCACCCTTTCCTCTTCCGGAAATCCGGCGCGGTAAGCATCGCGGTCGTGCATGCGGCTGACGGCGGCGAAGCGCGGCGGGAATCCCCAAGCGTGGAAAAAATAAATCCAGTCGATATAAGGGACTACTTCGTGTATGCGGTAGGTCAGTGTGCGAATCATCGGTCGAAAGTAAGTTGCCGCCCGCGGGTATCCGTATTCACGTGGCCGTGGTCATATACCAGATGCCCGTTGCAGTAAGTCTGTTCCACTGCCCATCCGAACGTTTCCCCTTCCAACGGACTCCAGCCGCAACGGCTCAAGATGTCCGCTTTCCGCAGAGTCCACGGACGGGACGGACGGAGCAACACGAGGTCGGCCTGCATGCCTTCGCGGATGAAACCGCGATTCCTGACTCGGAAGAGCCGGGCGGGGGCGTGGCACATCAGTTCCGCCACGCGCTCGACGGGCAACACTCCTTCGTCGGACAGACGGAGCATGCTGACGAGCGAGAACTGCACCATGGGCATGCCGGAGGCGGCTTTCACGCAACCGCCCTCTTTTTCGGACGGCAGGTGGGGAGCGTGGTCTGAACCTACCACGTCGATGCGCCCGTCCGTGAGTGCCTGCCGCAACGCCGCGCGGTCGGCCTCGCCCTTGACAGCCGGATTGCATTTGATGCGTGTGCCGAGTCGGTCATAGTCGTCGTCCGTAAAAAGAAGGTGGGCGACGCAGGCTTCGGCGGTGACGGATTTCATGCGTCCCGCGGTCTCATCGGATAACGGGACGCGGCTGAAAAGGGAAAGCTCGCGTGCGGTGCTGACGTGGGCGACGTGGAGGCGTGCGCCCGTTTCCCGTGCCAGTCCGACGGCTTGCTCCGTGGAGCGGAAACAGGCTTCTTCACTGCGGATGGCGGAGTGGTATCTCACGTCCGGGTCGTCCCCGTACCGTTTCCGGAACGATTGCAGGTTGGCCGACATGACGGACGGGTTTTCACAATGCGCCATGACAAGCAGGGGGGAGCGGCTGAATATGGTGCGCAACGCATCTTCGCGGTCGACAAGCATGTCGCCCGTGGTGCTGCCCATGAACAGCTTGACACCGCAGACCTTGCGCGGGTCTACCCGTTCCAGTGCATCCGTGTTTGTGGCAGTGGCTCCGAAGAAGAAGGAATAGTTGACGAGGCTCTTTTCCGCCGCCAACCGGAACTTGTCGTCCAGGGCTTCGAGGGTGGTAGTCTGCGGCACGACGTTCGGCATGTCCATGTACGACGTTACGCCGCCCGCCGCGGCAGCCCGGCTTTCGGTGGCGATGTCCGCCTTGCGGGTCAGTCCCGGTTCGCGGAAATGCACGTGGTCGTCTATCACGCCCGGAAAAAGAAACAGTTCCTCGGCCTCCACCACCCAATCGGCCGACGGAAAGACATGTGCCGAATCGGAGGACGGGACAATGCTCAGAATCTTGTCGTCTTCCAACATGACCGTGCCCGCGAAGCGTTTCCCCTCGTTGACGATGGTGGCGTTCTGTATTCTGGTTCTCATAACGGTTTTACTTCATTCGGCCTTTTTCGGCTTCCGTCCCGGGGCGTGCGGCAGGTGTGTACTGCCGTGTCCCTTTCCGCCTTTCCGGACGTAGCCTCTCCCTATGCCTTGTCCGGGGGTCGCGGTCACAGTCCCTGCAAAATTAATAAATACTTCTTATGGGAGATGTCTTGTAAGGCGGAATCTTGTCCGGCACATGGATTTTTGTTTCCTTTGTTAATCAAAACCGAAGGAATATGGAAAGCAAGACTTTATTTTCCGAAATGTCGGAAAGGCAGTCGGGTCTGTTGGAGCGTGTCCGCCGTGCCGCACATGAGGCGCATGCGGCCGTCAACCAATTTTATGGCGGCGGTTTGCCTTATTCTTTCCACTTGGACAGCGTGGCGGAACTGGTAGTCCGCTACGGGGGCGAGGTGTGCACTTCGGCGGAAGACGTGCCGTCCGTGATGTTCGGGGCGTGGTTTCATGACAGTATCGAGGATGCCCGCATGACGTACAACGATGTGCGGAAACGGGCTCGCTTGCTGGGACTGGACGAGACGCAAGCGTTCATGGCGGCGGAGATAGTGTACGCGTTGACGAACGAAAAGGGACGCACGCGTGCCGAGCGTGCCGGGGCGAAATATTATGAAGGTATCCGTGCCACGCCTTACGCTCCTTTGGTCAAGATGGCTGACCGCATGGCCAACGTCTCTTTTTCCTTGCGGTGGACTTCGGAACTTAATTGCCGCATGGTCGGGATTTATCGTGAGGAACTTCCTTTCTTTTTGGCATCCCTTCGCCATACGACGGACGACCCGCGCATGGCACTCCCGCAGGGAATGGTATTCCGGCTTTGCGAGATTTTGGGGTCGGACGCAAAGGGTATGTCCGATGATTGAAAAGTCCTGCGGAGGGTACGGGAAAGACGTTGCCGCACCTCCGCGCTTCAATCCCGGAAAGGCGGTCTCTCAATGCCGGGAGGGAAGGACGTGAATCCGCGGCAGACGGGTCGGCTTTTGCGAATGCCTGATTTCAAGACGGCTTCGGATAGTGTCTGAACCAACCGTCAAAACGCAGGCGGATGACCCCGAACATGGCCTCGCCGAAGATGCCGCCGCTCATCTTGCTCGTGCCCAGCTCGCGGTTGACGAAGACCACCGGCACCTCCTTAATCTTGAAGCCGCACTGCTTGGCGGTGAACTTCATCTCTATCTGGAAGGCGTATCCCTTGAAGCGCACCTTGTCCAGCTCGATGGTCTCCAGAACACGGCGGCGGTAACACTTGAAGCCCGCCGTGGTGTCGTTTATCTTCAGCCCCGTCACCAAGCGCACGTATTTCGAGGCGTAGTACGACATGAGTATGCGCCCCATGGGCCAGTTCACCACGTTCACCCCGTTCACGTAGCGCGATCCGATGGCCACGTCGTAGCCCTCCTTGGCGCAGGCATCGCGGAGACGCGGCAGGTCGTCGGGGTTGTGGCTGAAGTCGGCATCCATCTCGAACACGTAGTCGTACTTCTGCGCCACCGCCCACTTGAAGCCCGTGATGTAAGCCGTGCCGAGTCCCAGCTTCCCCTTGCGCTCGATGAGGTGCAGACGACCTTTGAACTCGCCGTCCATGAGGCGTTTCACGATTCCGGCCGTGCCGTCGGGCGAGCCGTCGTCAATGATGAGCATGTCGAACGGTTGCCGCAGTCCGAACACGGCCCGGATGATGTTTTCGATGTTCTCTTTCTCGTTGTACGTCGGGATGACGACCAAGCTGTCTGGGCGCATGTTTCTGTCGGCTTTGAAAAAAGTGGATGACTCCGTTTGTCTTCGTCGGGACAAATTTAGGCATAAAATGTGAATATGCGCGGCAAGGAGGTGTTTTTTTTCGGCGGCGGGGCGTTTTCCCGTTCCCGCGTCCTTTCCCGTCGGCGGGGGTGGCGCATTCTCCTGCCTGTCGGCGCGAAATTCCCTCGTTTTTTTGTAACTTTGCACCGCTTGGGAGATGGAGATACGAGGTTTACAAGCCCTTTACGGGCGGCATGAGCCGGTGAAGGCTTTGGCAAAGGCTTTGTCGGACAGTTCCGCGCGGACGATTTTCGCGGAGGGGCTGTGCGCCTCCGCCGCCCCCTTGCTGTTCGGCGGCGTGGCGGCGGTCGATTCCCGGACGACTGCTTTCCCCTACGTCTTCGTGCTGGACGATGCCGAGGAGGCGGGCTATTTCTGCCACGACTTGACGCAGATACTGGGCGAGCGGGACGTGTTCTATTTCCCCTCGTCGTTCCGCCGGGCCGTGCGGTACGGGCAACGCGACGCGGCCAACGAGATACTCCGCACGGAGGTCATCAGCCGCCTGTCGGCGGATTGCCGGCCGCTCTTCGTGGTCACCTACCCCGAAGCGTTGGCGGAGAAAGTCCTGTCGCGGCAGGAAGTCGGGGAGCGGATGTTGACGTTGCGCACGGGTGACCGGGCCGACATCACGTCGCTGGAAGAACGCCTGTCGGCGTTCGGCTTCCAGTGCGTGGACTACGTCTACGAGCCGGGGCAGTTCGCCGTGCGCGGCAGCATACTCGACGTGTTTTCCTTCTCTTCGGAATGGCCTTACCGTGTGGACTTCTTCGGCGACGAGGTGGACAGCATCCGCACGTTCGAGGTGCAGTCGCAACTCTCGCGCGAGCGTCAGCCGGAAGTCGTCATCGTGCCGGACACGGGCGGCAGCACGCGCGGTCGTGTGCCGTTCACCGATTTCTTGCCACGGGACACCGTCTTGGTGGTGAAGGACTTGGCGTTCGTGCGCGACAGAGCCGACCGCGTCTATGCCGGAGGCTTCTCGGCGCAAGCCTTGGCGGACGAGCGGGCGGCGCGGGCGGACGAGGCGGGGCGGCACGAGACCCTCCGCGCCGACTTGCTGCTTGTCGACGGCGGCACGCTGATGGAGGGGTTGCTCGCTTTCCGCCGCGTGGAGATAGGGAAAAGGCCGTCCGGCACGCCGCAGGCCACCGTGCGCTTCAGATTGTCGCCGCAACCCGTCTTCCATAAGAATTTCGAGCTGGCAGGCCGCGCTTTCCATGAATACCTTGACAAAGGTTACACCATATATATATTGGCGGATTCGGCCAAGCAGACCGACCGTCTGGCCGCCATCTTCGCCGAACAGGCTTCGGGCATCGCCTTCACGCCCGTAGACCGCACCCTCCACGCCGGGTTCGCCGACGACGGCCTCAAGGCGTGCTTCTTCACCGACCATCAGATTTTCGACCGCTTCCACAAGTACAACCTCCGCGGCGACAAAGCCCGCAGCGGCAAGGTCGCCCTTTCGTTGAAGGAGATTCAGGAGTTCAACGTCGGCGACTACGTGGTGCACACGGATCACGGCATCGGGAAGTTCGGCGGATTGGTGCGCATCCCCAACGGCGGTGTCATGCAGGAGGTCATCAAGATAACTTACCAGAACGACGACGCGGTGTTCGTCTCCATCCATTCTCTGCACAAGGTGAGCAAATATCGCGGCAAGGAGGGTGAACCGCCGCGCCTGAACAAGCTTGGCACGGGAGCGTGGGAACGGCTGAAAGAGCGCACCAAGACCAAGATAAAAGACATCGCGCGCGACCTCATCAGGCTGTATGCGCGGCGGAGGCAGGAGAAAGGCTTCGCCTTCAGCCCCGACAGTTATATGCAACACGAACTGGAAGCCAGCTTCCTCTATGAGGACACGCCCGACCAACTGAAAGCCACGCAAGCGGTGAAAGCCGACATGGAGAGCGACCGCCCGATGGACCGCCTCGTGTGCGGGGACGTGGGGTTCGGCAAGACGGAAGTGGCCATACGCGCCGCCTTCAAGGCCTGCGCCGACGGCAAGCAGGTGGCGGTGCTGGTGCCCACCACCGTGTTGGCCTACCAACACTTCCGCACGTTCTCGGAACGGCTGAAGGGGATGCCCGTCAGGGTGGACTACCTGAGCCGCGCCCGCGGGACGGCTGACACGAAAGAGATACTGGGTGATTTGGCTTCGGGGAAAACAGACATCATCGTGGGCACGCACAAGCTGATAGGCAAGGCGGTACGCTTCAAAGACCTCGGCCTCCTCATCGTCGACGAGGAACAGAAGTTCGGCGTGTCTACCAAGGAAACGTTGCGCCGGATGAAGGTGAACGTGGACACGCTCACGCTCACCGCCACGCCCATTCCCCGCACGTTGCAGTTTTCCCTCATGGGAGCACGCGACTTGTCGGTAATCCGCATACCGCCTCCCAACCGCTATCCCGTGCAGACCGAGGTACACGTGTTCAGTGCCGAGCTGATTGCCGAGGCCGTCAACTTCGAGATGAGCCGCAACGGGCAGGTGTTCATCGTGAACAACCGCATCCCCGGCCTTTATGAACTGGAAGCCCTCCTGCACAAGTACGTGCCGGATGCCCGCGTTTGCGTGGGGCATGGCCAGATGCCGCCCGCGGACTTGGAGAAAGTCATACTCGGCTTCGTGAACTACGACTATGACGTGCTGGTTTCCACGACTATCATCGAGAACGGCATAGACATCCCCAATGCCAACACCATCATCGTGAACGGGGCGCAGAACTTCGGGCTGAGCGACCTGCACCAGATGCGCGGGCGCGTGGGGCGCAGCAACAAGAAGGCTTTCTGTTACCTCTTCGCGCCGCCCTTGGCCGTGCTGTCGTCCGAGGCTCGCCGCCGCCTTCAGGCCATCGAGAACTTCACCGACCTTGGATCGGGCATACACATCGCCATGCAGGACTTGGACATCCGCGGGGCGGGCAACCTGCTTGGTGCCGAGCAGAGCGGCTTCATCGCCGACATGGGGTACGAGACATACCAGAAGATACTCTCCGAGGCGGTGAAGGAACTCAAGAACGACGAGTTCGCCGACCTGTACGCCGAGGACGTAAAGGAAGGAAAGGTAGCGGGCGGCGACGATTTCGTGGAAGAATGTTCGTTAGAGAGCGACTTGCAGATGTCGTTCCCCGACGACTACGTACCGGGCAGCGGCGAGCGCATGCTCCTCTACCGCGAATTGGACGGCTTGGAGCGCGACGAGGACGTGGAAGCCTTCCGCCAGCGCATGAAAGACCGTTTCGGCGAGATACCCGAGGAGGGCGAGGAACTAATCCGCGTGGTTACTCTCCGCCGTCTGGGCAGGCATCTTGGCGTGGAGAAGATATTCCTCAAGGCCGGACGCATGTTGCTTTATTTCGTGCAGAATGCGAGAAGCCCCTACTTCGCGAGCAAGGCTTTCGGACAGTGCATCGCCTACGCCGCCTCGAACGCGCACCGTTGCAATCTGCGCGAGGCGGACGGCCGCCGCTCGATGGTAGTCCGCGAGGTGCGCTCGGTGAAAGAGGCCGTAGAGATATTGCGCCAGATTTCGGACTTGCAGGCGGCGTGAAGT
>CAYXQT010000082.1:0-9536 GCA_964466445.1 uncultured Paraprevotella sp.
TCCGCCCATCTGGAGACGCTGCAACGGGGCTTCCAACACCTGCCGCCGCGGCCTGGCTATCTCCGCCGTGTCGACAAGGTCGCCGGCTTCCCGTCCGCCTTGTGGCGGAAGAACTTGCCGGTTGACTCTGCATGCCATGAATTTTGATACCCTCCTACCGCCAAGAGCAACTGGCAATACAAAAAAGAAAAGAGGGGTCGTCCCCTTTAGAATTACTAATTTTGTGTTGCTATGTACTACCGTCAAGTAACTTCGGAACAAAGGTCGCAAATTTTTGTGCCGTTACAAAAGAAGACGGCGGGAAAGGAAATCGCCCTGTCAGTGGGCGTAAGTCAGTCGACCCTCTCTCGAACTCATGCATAACGAGACCGAAAGCGGGAAGTTTCTGTGGAATAAGGTTTGTGGGATGGCCATGGTGCGGCGTAGGCGCACCACGGGGAGAACGGTCGCAAGGACAGCATGGTCGTGTGGGAGGCACTGGAGCATGTGAGGCGGGACGACCGGTCACCGAAGCAGGTCGCGGAGTACATGAAGAGAGAAGGCAGGCACATATCGTACGAACTGATATGCCGGTACGTGCGAGCGGACGAAAGCGGGGAATCGGCAGGGCATTGCCGCCACGGCATGAAGTACGACAGGCACGGCAGACCGGACCGCACGGTCAAAGTGGGGAACATCTCCGGTCGCACAAGTATACATGACAGGTCGGAGGAGGCGGACAGCAGACACTCCGGCGATTGGGAAAATGGATACGACAGCGGGCAGGAACGGCAAGGGCGCGATACTCACCCTCACGGAATGTCCGACCGACTTCATTCTCATGGAGGAACTCGAGTACGTGTCCGGTTTTTCCTCTATGTACACCGTCATGGGTCGACAACTTCATTCCCAAGGAGAAGCCCGGAACAGCAGGGAGGCCGCATACGCGGCGAGAACCGCAATCAGGCTGTTGCCACCGTATAGGAGAGACGGGGTGAAACTATCACGGCGGACAACGGCAGCGGGTTCTCCGCGCACGGGAAAATCACGGAAGCAATGAGGGGAATTGCCGTCTGTTTCGCCGACCCCTACTCTTCGTGGCAGAAAGATGCCACCGGAGAACGTTAACAAACTCATAAGGCAATACGTGCCGGAAGACACGGACTTCAGCAATCCGAGCAATTCCTTCCTGAAAGAAGTATAGGCCAAGATGAACGCAAGGCCAAGGGAGAAACCCTATTTCCCAACACCGAAACGTGAGTCTTTCAAACATTTCCTTTGATTTTGCACTTGCCAGTTGACTCTGCAACCGCTCTTTTTTGAAAACTCAATCGGAATTAAAGCCCGCAAAGTTTGCGTAATAGCGGAGAAAAATGTAATTTTGCCCCGCATTCTTGCAAAAGGCATTAATATTTATTATTGACGGATTATGAATCAATATGAAACCGTTTTCATTTTAACTCCCGTTTTGTCTGACGATCAGATGAAGGAAGCGGTCAGCAAGTTCAGAGGAATCCTCACCGACAACGGTGCGGAAATTATCAATGAAGAGAATTGGGGGCTGAAGAAATTGGCCTACGCCATTGAAAAGAAATCGTCGGGGTTCTATGTCCTTATGGAGTTCAAGGCACAACCTGAGGTGATTAAAACTCTGGAAATCAATTTTCGCCGCGATGAGAAAGTACTCCGTTTTTTGACTGTCAAAATGGAGAAGTACGCAGCCGAATACGCTGAGAAGAGAAGAAACAACAAATCAAAAAAGGAGGATTAAGCCATGGCACTGCAATCGGAAATCAGATATTTGACTCCGCCGACCGTGGACGTGAAGAAGAAAAAGTACTGCCGTTTCAAGAAAAGCGGCATCAAGTACATTGACTATAAAGATCCTGAATTCTTGAAGAAATTCCTAAATGAACAAGGCAAGATTTTGCCCCGCCGCATTACAGGTACTTCCTTGAAGTACCAGCGTCGCGTGGCGCAGGCTGTCAAGAGGGCACGTCATTTGGCACTTCTCCCGTTCGTAACGGATTTGATGAAATAACGGTAATAAGGAGGAGTAAGCATGGAAATCATACTGAAAGAGGATATCGTAGGCTTGGGCTACAAGAACGATATCGTAGATGTCAAGCCGGGCTACGGACGTAATTACCTTATCCCTACCGGAAAGGCTGTGTTTGCCACCGAGTCTGCCAAGAAAATGCGAGCCGAAGATTTGAGGCAACGTGCCCATAAGTTGGAAAAAATCAAGAATGAGGCTCAAGCATTGGCCGATAAATTGGCGGAGGTAGCTCTGACAATTTCTACCAAGGTGAGTGCTACGGGTGTCATTTATGGTTCGGTGAACAGTTTGCAGATTTCGGACGAGTTGAAGAAACTTGGTTTTGACATTGACCGAAAAATTATTACGGTGAAAGACGTGAAGGAAGTCGGTTCGTATCATGCAACTGTGAAATTGCATAAGGAAATTTCTGTTGAAATACCTTTCGAGGTCGTAGCGGAAGAATCATAATCAAGGACTATCTATAAAGTATATGTATAGGGGAACATCCGGTCGAGGGTGTTCCCCTATATTGTTCGCCCAACATGGGCATAATCTAACGGATGAGTGTGCCCTAACAGTGGGAAACGCATAACGCTGTCAACTGCGAGGCAAATTGGAAAGGCGCGAAAGGATAAAAGTCCGGTTTCCACGTATAGGAACTTGATATAAGGTTCAAAGTCAGAGGTGAAAGGTAGACCGAAGTTTGATAACTGTCCGGACTGATTAGGGTAAACCAAGGGAATACAAGACCAAAAGAATAGTTCTTAACTGGGGAGGTCAGCGTGGCAAGCCGTCAAGGCGGGCAGTAACAACGAATCCACGGAAGTCGGCAGAAGTCATAGTAGTTACCTCTTGAAACCTGTTAGGACGGTCGAAAGAAAAGACTTAACCGGATGGGCGTAACGAAAAATATCCGGTGAAAGGAAGAAGGTGGAAGACGGAAGGGAGTTTGTCACAGAGAAACGGCACGGATGCGAAAGGCAAGCGGTGGCGTAGGTTTTGTCTGAAATGGTCGGCGAAGAGCCCGTGGAAGTGCGACTATCATCAGACAGGATGTCGGGGTATCTTAGATTCAAAATCGAAGTGCAAAAAAACAAACTTCCCCTACTGCCTTGAAGCGTAACGGAAAGGTGGTGGGAAGGGCTACCCGCCAAGAGCAACTGGCAATGCAAAAAAAAAGGAAAAGAGGAAGCCGACCCCTCTGAAATTACTGATTTTGTGTTGCCACGCACTACCGTCAAGTAACTTCGGAACAAAAGCCGTAAATTTTTTGTGCCGTTGCGGAAGAAGACGGCGGGAAAAACCCGTCCTATCAACGGGCGCAAGCCAGTCAATCTTCTCCCGCGAGCCCAGACGCAACAGGACTGGAATCGGGAAGTACCTGCGGAACAAAGCCCGCGGAATGCCATGGCGCGGCGCAGACGCACCATAGGGAACAGCCGCAAGGACAGCATAGTCGTGTGGGAAGCGTTGGAGTATGTGAGGCAAGACAACCAGTCGCCGAAGCAGGTCGCAGGGTACATGAAGAGGGAAGGCAAGCCCATATCGCACGGACTGACATGCCGACACGTGTGGGCGGACGAGAGCAGACAACGGCGGTGGCCTCCCCATGCACGGGAAAATCACGGAAGCAATGAAGGGAACCGCCGTCTGTTTCGCCGATTCCTACTGTCCGTGGCAGAAAGGTGCCACCAGAGAACGCCGACAAGCTCATAAGGCAATACGTGCCGAAAGGCACGGACTTCAACAATCTGGGCAATTCCTTCTTGAAAGAAGTACAGGCCAAGATAAACGCAAAGCCAAGTGAGAAACTCGATTTCTCAACACCGAAACGTGAGTTCTTCAAACATTTCCTCTATTTTTGCACTTGCCAGTTGACTCTGTATTTCGTCCGAGAGGGCGCGTCCGCCTCACTTTTTCCCGGTTTTCCCGACCCGGGTTCGGTATTTTTTTGTAAGTTTGTTACGGCAAAACGGAGTGTGGCGTGTATGACGTGGTTATCTATAGTGTGCTCGGCACTTTCTATGCGTTCGTAGTCTTGAGCCAGATGTTGGTGGTAATCTTAGAGAACCGCCAGCCGGTGAAGACCGTGGCGTGGCTGATGGTGCTGTTCTTCCTGCCCGTCGTGGGACTCGTCATTTACTTCTTCTTCGGACGGAACCGCAAGCGGGAGCATTTCGTGAGCCGGGCGTGCGCCGACCAGCTCGCCCGGCGTTCGGTCGTAAGGTTCCATCAGGGAGGATTCCCGGAACTCCCGGCGGAGCACACTCCTTTGATTACGCTGTTCCGTCGGCAAAGCGGCTCGTTTCCTTATCCTGACAACAAGATACGTCTCTTCATCTCCGGAAAAGAGATGCTTGACAACCTGTTGCGCGACATAGCGGTGGCGCGGCATCACATCCATGTGGAGTTCTACATCATCGAGGACGATAAGGTGGGACGGCTGGTGCGCGAGGCATTGGCTGCCAAGGCTCGCGAGGGGGTGAGCGTTCGTTTGGTGTATGACGACGTGGGATGCTGGAATGTGGAGAACCGCTTTTTCAAGCGGATGGAGGCGGAGGGCATACAAGTGGCGGCTTTCCTCCCGGTACGTTTTCCGAAGTTCACCAGCAAGGTGGACTTCCGGAACCACCGGAAAATCGTGGTCATCGACGGCATCATAGGCTACGTGGGCGGCATGAACCTTGCGGAACGTTATTTTTATCAGGTAGATAAAGACCGGCCTGCATGGCGCGACACGCACGTGCGCATCATGGGAAATGCCGTAGGCGGTTTGCAACGTGCATTCCTTTCGGATTGGAATGTTGCATCCGGGCAGACTGTTACGGATCAGGTCTATTATCCCAAGGAAGAGGAGTGCCGTGAAATCATGGATGGCGACCGTGAACCCTACGTGAGCCGGAATGCCTTGATACAGATTGTAACCTCCATACCTACGGCACCGTGGCCGGATATCATGCAGGGGATGATACTGGCTCTCCTGCGTGCACGCCGGTATTGTTACTTGCAAAGCCCTTATTTCATGCCTACGGAACGTATGTTGTTCGCGTTGCAGACGGCCGCGTTGGCGGGAGTAGACGTTCGTTTGATGATACCGGAACGCTCGGACAAGCGGTTGCTGACGTGGGCTTCGCGTTCGTTCCTTCACGACGTGGTTCGCGCCGGCGTGAGGGTGTACCTTTATCAGAAAGGATTCTTACACTCCAAGACGTTGGTGTGCGACGACACGTTGATGTCCTGCGGGTCGACCAACATAGATTTCAGAAGTTTTGAACGCAACTTCGAAGTGAACGCCTTTGTGTACGACAAAGAGGCGGCATTGCTCATGAAAAGAGTGTTCCTGAAAGATCAGGACTGTTGCAGGATGTTGAATCTGGTGACGTGGGAGACACGTTCCATTTGGTGCCGTGTGGCCGAATCCTCTATCCGCCTGCTGTCTCCCTTGCTTTGAAGAAGGAGAAATTCACGCTCCCGTATGCGCGGTGTTCCTTGAAAGACGGGTGTGCGCTAAAGTCATGGGTTTTTCCATGTTCGAGCACGAACAGTCCGCCGGGCTTCAGCAAGTCGAGCCGGAACACGAGTTCGGGAAGTCTTTCCGTATTTTTCAGGACATACGGGGGGTCGGCAAAGATGAAATCGAACTGTTCGTCGCACCGACCCAAATAACGGAACACGTCGGCATGCAGAAGGCGGCAGTCGGGTGCTTCCAACGTGTCGATAATCCGGCTGATGAAGCGGAAATGTCGGATATCACGCTCCACGGAGACAACTTTCCCGCACCCTCGTGAAAGAAGTTCTATGGTGATGCTGCCGGTGCCGGCGAAAAGATCCAAAGCCTCCGGCTTCTCGTCGAAGTCCAAATATCCGTTGAGCACGTTGAACAGATTTTCCTTGGCGAAGTCCGTCGTGGGACGAGCCTTGAAGCCGCGGGGAGGCTCGAAATGCCTGCCCTTATATTTGCCCGTGATGACTCTCATGATGTCCTTATATTATATCACATGAACCCATAAGGCCAGCAGGTCGAACGGGATTTGCCGGTTCCGTGCCAACGTGGAACGGCGGTAAATATCAGACGTATCCGTGTTCCTGACGTTTTGCAGGTATCGTGAGAGGAGTCGTTCCGTGTCATCCTTCATATTGCCGTTGCCCAATAATACGCATACATCCCGGCGGGCATCCATTTTCAGCCCCTTCCATGCGGAAAGGATGAAATAGACCGCGTTATCCGCCATGTCGGCCGGGAACGTGTTGGCATAACATAGCCGTTGTTCCCGATAGCCGAATACGAAAACTTCCTTTTCGTCGAAATAAACATATAATTGCCGTCTGTCCTGCCGGGTCAAAAGCCATAGCTTTTCCAATATCATGGTATGGCTGTGGTAAAACCGTATGCTGGAGAAGTATTGGCCGAGCGTGCATTCTATTTCATGGTCTACTGTAAAGATTTGGACTATTTCCAGATGAGGCAGGATATTATAATAGGTCTTGCCTGTTTTTTCCCGGACATACGTCAGGCGGTAGAGCGCGTGGGCTTCTTCCTTCCGGAAGCATTCCAAAGGCACTTGCATGGAAAGCCCTGTCACCAGGCCGTAAACCGCCGTGCTATTCCTTTCTTGGATTACGGCAGATTGCGCGACGGCCTTTTTCAGGGTCTCCGCGATGCTCTCCCCCTCCTTATAAACATAGTCTTCCACCCTCACTTGTTCCGTTTCCGCAGGGTCGTAGCTATAAAAAGAAAATCCATCCGCATGCAGGCGGATGGACAAGTTATATGGTTGACTTCGGTTACTCCCAATTTCCTGCATTGTTGTTCGGAGTCATGAGGTCACCAATTTTCAGTCCGTTATAGCGGCCTTGCTTTTCTGCCGCGTCCGTCAGGTTGTAAATCTCGCGTTCGCTCAAGCCTTTCAAGTAAGCTGAATAAGGGGCACGGCATTCCATCACGTTTTGGGTCACACCGGAGCGGCCTACGTGGATAGTCTTCTCCAATTCAAAGACTTCGCCGTCGCCGTACGGGATGTACTGGAGGGAGTCCGCATTACCGTCAGGCCCCAAAATGGTTTCGGACATGGAAGACCATGTGGTGTCGCGGCGGAAGTTCTCCAACCCGTTGGCCGCGATGGCTGCGGCATCCCCGCTGTTCACGATGGCGGCCGCCTTGACCTCGGTAAGCCCTTTTTCCATTTGCTCGTCACTCAGTTCTCCCACCTTTGTCACGTGGGGGATACGGGCAGTCTTGATAAAGTTGATTAACACGCTGAACGTGTCGCAGAATTCGCCTTGATTTTGCTGGCGATATTGCTCCTCCGCATCCTTGATTTGAATCAAACGCGCCTTGACAGCTGCTTCCCGCACTTCTTTCTCCTCGTTGAAATGGATGGGTTGCATGATGCTCTCGTAGCAGAGATAAAGCAAGACCACCGCGCATAAGCCCAGAATGACATTAATTGCTTTTTTCATGATACATTATAAATTTATTTGTTACTTTCGTATCGCAAAAGTAAGACAAATAAATTTAATTTTCGACTTTTCAACGAAATTTTTGTCTCGGTTTTATGATAAATAAGGATTTAGGGCGGTTTATAGAGGAGAAATGCCCCTTTGAAGTTACGAACGGGCAACGGGAGATGATAACGACGGCAGCGGATTTTCTTTTGTCGGGGGACAAGGACGGGATTTGTTTGTGGCGGGGATATGCCGGCACGGGCAAGACTTCCGTCTTAAGTGCGTTGGTCAAGGCCTTGGACGAACTGAAACAGAAGACCGTCCTGATGGCACCCACGGGGCGGGCGGCCAAGGTCTTCGCCTTGCACGCGGGGCATGCCGCCTTCACCATCCACAAGCGCATCTACCGCCAGAAGGCTTTTTCCAATGAAACGGACAATTTCCAACTGGATGTCAACTTGCAGAAAAACACTTTATTCATTGTGGACGAGGCTTCCATGATTTCAGGAAATACCGATGGTTTCGGATCCGGCTGTTTGTTGGATGACTTGATACAGTTTGTTTATTCGGGCGAGGGTTGCCGTCTGATGATGGTGGGCGACACGGCACAGTTGCCTCCCGTGGGAGAAGAACTTAGCCCGGCTCTCTCGCGCCGTGCGTTGGAAGGGTATGGCTTGCATGTATGGGAAGGCGAACTGACGCAAGTAGTCCGACAACATGGAGAGAGCGGTATACTGTGGAACGCCACGCGCTTGAGGCATTGGATTACGGCGGATAAGCGCACGGGATTGCCTAAAGTACGCGTTCAAGGATTTCCCGACATCTGCCGCATAACCGGAGACGAGTTGGTAGCGGCTTTGGAAGAGGCTTACGGCCGGTGCGGGTTAGACCGGACTGTCGTGGTGACCCGGTCGAACAAACGGGCCAACGTTTATAACAACGGAATAAGGGGACGTATCTTGGGATACGAAGAAGAACTTACGGGAGGCGACCGGGTGTTAGTGGCCAAGAACAATTACTTCTGGGTCGGAGGGCAGAAAGACTGCCCCTTCGACTTCCTGGCTAACGGTGACGTGGCGGTCGTGCGGAAAGTGCGGCGCACGCGTGAAATGTACGGGTTCCGCTTTGCCGACGTGCGGCTGTGCTTTCCCGATTATGATGACGTGGAGATGGAGGGGACGGTTCTATTAGACACGTTACAGAGCGAAGCATCGGCCTTGACGAAAGACCAGTCCGATGCCTTGTTCTCCGCCGTGGAAACGGATTATATGGACATTACGGTGAGGCGTGAACGATTGAAAAAGTTGAAAATCGACCCATATTTCAATGCCTTGCAAGTGAAATATGCCTATGCCGTGACTTGCCATAGGGCGCAGGGCGGACAGTGGCAACGTGTTTTTGTGGATCAGGGCTACATGACGGAAGACATGCTCACGCCCGACTATATCCGTTGGCTATATACGGCCTTTACCCGAGCCACGGAAACTTTGTATCTGGTGAACTGGCCATCAGGCCAGACGGAGGGTGAGGCGGAATAAAGCGTTTCTGTGTGGATATCCGACGAGACTGTCTCAAGGTTTTCCATTATGCGGCAAACGGAAAATCAATCGGTCGAGATACGTTTTCTTTCCCGGTCGATTGTCTTTTCGTTCTTCGGGGATTGACGCGGACATTCATGGTGACTGGTACAGCATTGTGTTCAATTCCTGCGTGCATAATCAGGCACGGGAATGAAATTCCATCTATGACGCGAGTTCGGGATAATCTTTCGCGCCAATCGGAGGTGTGTCAAAAATCATGGCATACCCTCTTTTCATTATAGTAACTTAGTGACATAAGACACATCAGATGTCCACAAAGACAGATTTTAAATCCCATACATCCAACCAGATGGTGCCTTTTCCGCGGAGAACCGACGATGACATCGCGGGAAATGACCCCGTGCGCTTTGTTGATGCCATTGTCGGGGGTCTGAATCTCGATGATTTCAGGAAACCGTGCCGTGGGCGCGGGCGCAGTCCCCATAACCCGAGGATGCCGCCCAAGGCTGTCACTTACGCCCCATGGACGA
>CAYXQT010000083.1:0-9469 GCA_964466445.1 uncultured Paraprevotella sp.
CATGCCCATCACGCCAGAAACAGACGGATAACGTACCCGCCTCATCGACCGACACGCAAACGGTTTCATTTACATGGTATCGTCGGCGGCTACCACCGGTGCACAAAAAAGTTCGATTGCACCAAGCAAGCCTACTTCGACCGCGTAAACCAAATGGGGTTAACCCATTCGCTTATGGTTGGCTTCGGCATCAGCAACCGCCAAACGTTGGAGTCGACCCTAAGCCACGCAACCGGTGCCATCATCGGAAGCCGGTTCGGCACACTGCTTACCAATACGGTTCGGCAGAAAAAGCCTTGGACTGTTATGGGAAGATTTGAGAAGAATAACGACGACACGGGGCTCGTCCCGCTTTGTCGATTGCATCGTCACGACATCCTGTTAAACAAATCTATACCCCGACCCGGCGATATAATCAATCGGTTTGCGCAAGACTTGAAAAAATCTGCGCAAACCGCACCTCCGACTGCCCAGGCACTTTTTCACGGTTGGCAATCTTTACTTGAAAACCGCATTCCTGTGAAATATCGTCAGTAACCCCCGAAATGTCCGTCAGAGCAGTCCCCGTCGTGACGATTTCCCAATGCTTGGTCGGGGATGAACGGCATCTCGCGGATTTTTCCGGTGAGGCGCGTACAACTCTCGCGACGCTCTTGAAATCTTACGCGGCGGTAGACGGGGATACATGTCGGCAACATCTCTCCCGTTTCCGACGAACTTCACGACCGGAAACCCCCGACCCGCGGGTAAGATACAATCTTATTTAATTTCTATTAAAGGAAAGGCGAAAGCGATTTTCAAAATTTAATAGTATCTTTGCAACCATCATTCGGTAATATCACGCAAAACAAGTTGGCCATGGCTGCAACGACTCATGCTGAATCATCAGAAAGGAAAGGACTCAATTTCGTGGAAGAAATAGTGGCGGGAGACCTGAAGGCCGGCAAGAACGGCGGACGGATGCAAACCCGCTTCCCGCCGGAACCCAACGGATACCTGCACATCGGGCACGCGAAAGCCATCTGCATGGACTTCGGCATCGCGGAAAAATACGGGGGCGTGTGCAACCTGAGGCTGGACGACACGAACCCCATCAAGGAAGACACGGAGTACGTGGAAGCCATCAAGGAGGACATCCGGTGGTTAGGGTTCGAATGGGGAGAAATCTACCACGCCTCGGACTACTTCCCGCAGTTGTGGGACTTTGCCGTCAGGCTTGTCAAGGAGGGAAAAGCCTACATCGACGAGCAAAGCAGCGAACAGATTGCCGAGCAGAAAGGAACGCCGACGCAACCCGGCACGCCCAGTCCCTATCGCGACCGCCCCGTGGAAGAAAGCCTGGAACTGTTCCACAAGATGAACAGCGGCGAGGCGGAGGAAGGTTCCATGGTGCTGCGCGCCAAAATAGACATGGCCAGCCCGAACATGCACCTCCGCGACCCCATCATCTACCGCGTCATCAACAAAGAGCACCACCGCACGGGCGGCAAGTGGAAAGCCTACCCGATGTATGACTTCGCGCACGGGCAGAGCGACTACTTCGAGGGAGTGACCCATTCCATCTGCACGTTGGAGTTCGCCCCCCACCACCAGCTTTACGATTACTTCGTCGACGAGCTGAAAGAGGGCAAGGACTTGGACGACCACCGCCCCCGCCAGATAGAATTCAACCGCCTGAACCTGACTTACACTGTCATGAGCAAACGCAAGTTGCTTGCGTTGGTGAAAGAAGGCTTGGTGAGCGGATGGGACGACCCGCGGATGCCCACCCTCTGCGGGCTCCGCCGACGCGGATACTCGCCCCAAGCCATCCGCAAGTTCATCGACATGATAGGCTATACCAAGTTCGACGCGCTGAACGACTTCGCCATGCTGGAAGCCGCGGCACGCGAGGACTTGAACGCCAGGGCCACGCGCGTCTCCGCCGTGCTCAATCCCGTGAAACTCGTGATTGCCAACTATCCGGAAGGGCGGGTGGAAGAGCTCGAAGCCGTGAACAATCCCGAAAACGAAGCCGACGGAAGCCATGTCATCGAATTCAGCCGCGAACTGTGGATAGAGCGCGAAGACTTCATGGAAGACGCTCCCAAGAAATATTTCCGCCTGACCCCCGGCAACGAAGTCCGCCTGAAAAACGCTTACATCGTGAAGTGCACGGGGTGCAGGAAAGACGAAGACGGCAACGTGACGGAAGTTTACTGTGAATACGACCCCGCGTCGAAAAGCGGCATGCCCGGCTCAGACCGGAAAGTGAAAGGCACGCTCCATTGGGTGAGTTGCGGGCATTGCCTGCCGGCCGAGGTGCGCCTGTACGACCGGCTCTTCAGCGTGGAAAACCCCGGAGCGGACGAGCGCGACTTCCGCGAGCTGTTGAACCCCGACTCCCTGAAAGTTCTGCCCCGGTGCTACGTGGAGAAGTACGCGGCCACCAAGAAGCCGCTCGAATACCTGCAGTTCCAACGCATCGGCTATTTCATGGCGGACAAGGACAGCGCGGCCGGCCATCTGGTATTCAACCGTACCGTGAGCCTGAAAGACGCTTGGAGCAAGAAAAACAAATGACATGTCGACAGAAGACCTCTCGTATTTCCAAGAAGAAGAATTCAAGAAAAAGCTGGCTCTGTACGAGCAGATGCTGCAGGGCGGGCAGTCAGTCTATTTGGAAGCGGACGAACTGACCGACATCGCCGAGTATTACGTCGTGCGGAACGAGACGGACAAGGCCATGGCATGCGCCCGGTACGCCCTGAGCATACATCCCGGTAGTATCGACCCCCTGGTTTTCATGGCCCGGCAAAAGATGTTCGACGGCGACATCGAAGGCGCCAGGACCATACGCGACTGCATCGCGGATCCCGACGACCGCGAAGTCATATTCCTCAACGCGGAACTGCTGTTGCATGACGGGAAGGAACAGGAAGCCACGGCATACCTGTCCGGAAAGGCCGAGACGGAAGAAGAGGATGCCGCCATGTTCGCTTACGACACGGCCTTGCTGTTTTTCGACTACGATTATCTGGAACAGGCGGTTCAGTGGGGAAAGCGTGCGCTCGACATGGAACCGGACAACGAGAAGTTCCAGAAGTTCAAGGCAGACCTCCTCACCTCTTCCAACCGTCCGGAAGAGGCCATCGGGATATTAAACGACTTGTTGGACACGAACCCTTACAACCTTGACGCGTGGCACTCCTTGGGCGAAGCCTATTTCGTATGCGAGGACTTTTCCAAAGCCATGGAAGCGGCCGACTTCGCGCTGGCCATAGACGAGCACGATGTCCAGGCCCTTTTGCTGAAAGCCAACAGCCAGTTCCAGCGGCAGGATTTCGAGGAAGCCCACCGGATGTACCTGCGATATTTCGAGGAACACCTGTCCAACGAAACCCCTTACCTCTTCGACGGGGTCTGCCTCTCCGCGCTCGGACACTACGACGAGGCTCTGAGCCAGTTGCTTAAGGCCGAAGAAATGTCGCGGGGCTGTTCTCCAGAGCAGCAAAACATATATGCCAACCTCTCGGACGTGTACAGCAGGCTGCACGACACAGCCAAAGCCTTTGAATATATCGACAAGATAAAGGAGATAAACCCGGACTACGACACCGACCTGTACAAGGGACACGTCCTGATGCAGAACGGGAGGGAGAACGAAGCCTTCGAACGCTTTGACACGTTCATCCACGCCCACGAAGACCTCTCGGAAGCCCATTTCCTCGTCGGCTTGTCCTTGATGGAGAACAAGCTGTACGAAAGGGCGAGAGGGCATTTCCTCTACACGCTGAACCGCGACGCCTCACAAGACAAGGACAGCCAGAAAGCATACGCCTATCTGGCCTACTGCGCGTTGATGCAAAACCGTTACCGGGAATTCATCGTCTTTCTGAAAACAGCCTGCGAAAAAGACCCCGAAGCGTTGGAAGACACGGTGGGACGATACATCCCCGAAGAAGTGGAGCCAAAGGATTTCTATCAGTACGTCCTGACTCACAGCGACGTGTTCATGCACTTCAACCCGGATTCCCCCGTCGCATGATTCCCTGAAAAGCTTTTGCGCCGCCTCTCCACACGGGCCGTGCCCCTCCTACTCGCTGAACTGCTTGATGCGCTGCTCTTCCGACAGTTTGCAGATAAGCAGGGTGTCGTCTTTTTCAGCCACGATGAAGCCGTCCAAGCCTTGTATCACGACTTTCTTCTCCTGAGTGGCGTGAATCATGCAGTTATGCGTGTCGTACACCGAAATGTCCTTCCCGATGCACGCGTTGCCATAAGCGTCGTGCGGCGCACGCTCATGCAGGGAACCCCACGTGCCCAAATCGCTCCACCCGAAGTTGGCCGGAAGCACGAATATCTCTTCCACTTTCTCCATGATGGCATAGTCCACTGAGATGTTCTCGCACTTCGGGAAATCGCGGTCGACGGCTTCCTGCTCCTGCTCGCTGCCGTACACGGGCATGAGCTGTTCGAAAATCTGGGCGATGGCGGGCTGGTACACGCGGAACGCGTTGACAATCGTACTGACGTTCCACACGAATATCCCGGCATTCCAAAAATAATTATTCTTCTGGATATACCGGCTTGCCGTGGCAAAGTCGGGCTTCTCCTTGAAAGAATCCACCCGATAAATCTCCTTGTTGCGTGCCGACGCAAAGCCCAAGTCAGCCTGGATGTACCCGTACCCCGTTTCCGGGCGGTTCGGCTTCATGCCCAAAGTCAGGATGGAGTCCGTCTCCGCCGTAAGCACCAGGCCGGCGGCTATCACGCGCTCGAACTCGGCCACGTCCATGACGACATGGTCGCTCGGCGTGACGACCACGTTGGCTTTCGGGTTCAGCTTCTTGATGCGCCAGCTCACATAAGCGATGCAGGGCGCCGTGTTCCTCCGGCAGGGCTCTTTCAATATGTTGGATTCCGGAATTTCCGGTAGCTGCTCACGCACGATGTCCGCATAGTCCCGGGAAGTCACCACCCAAATATTCTCCGGGAAACAAATCTTCTTGAAACGGTCCGCGGTCAACTGCAACAAGGTGCGCCCGCATCCCAACACGTCGATAAACTGTTTCGGACACTCCGGGGTGCTCATCGGCCAGAAGCGGCTTCCTATGCCGCCGGCCATGATTACCAAATGATTGTTTCTTCTTTCCATGGTTCAAAATTCACGAAAAAACGTCAAATGGCAAAATTACAACTATTTTTTCGATTCGTTCACAAATATGCGTGATATTTATCTTCTTTTTCTTCCGTTTTTCTTGCGTGCTGCCGGGCATTCGCGTACTTTTGCACATACGTATGAGATACGTCACCGTCCTAAGCATCGCCGGTTCCGACTGCAGCGGGGGAGCGGGCATCCAGGCGGACATCAAGACGATTTCCGCCATAGGGTGCTACGCCGCGGGCGTCGTCACGGCCGTCACCGTGCAGAATACGCGCGGGGTGAAAGGCATATACCCCGTCCCGCCCCAGATTGTCGGGGAGCAGATACAGGCCGTGGCCGAAGACATGCGGATAGACGCCTTGAAGATAGGCATGACGACGGACGAAGGCGTCATCGCCGTCATCGCCGGGTTCTTGTCGGGCAACCGCATTACGACCGTCTTCGACCCGGTCTTGGCCTCGAGCGGCGGCTGTCCCTTGGCAAGCCCCGGAGCCTTGGATGCCATGCGCGACCGCCTGATTCCCCTTTGCACGTTGGTGACGCCCAACCTGCCGGAAGCCGAGATGTTGTCCGGCATGCCTATCCGGAACGAGGAAGACATGGCAGAAGCCGGGCGGCGCATCCTTGCCTGCGGCTGCCAGTCCGTGCTGGTAAAGGGGGGACATATGGAGGGAGACGACACGACGGACATCCTGATCTGCGGCGATGCGCCGGGAGACATCCGCCGCTACCGTTCTTCCCGGATAAGCTCCGCCAACACCCACGGGACGGGATGCACGCTCTCTTCCGCCATAGCGGCTTACGTCGGGCAAGGCCTCCCTTTGCCGGAAGCTGTCAATCAGGGGAAAAAATACCTCACGGAAGCCCTCCTTTCCGGGAAAGACGTAACCGTCGGGAAAGGGCACGGCCCGTTAAATCACTTTTTTAATCCCAAAAAGCTGATAATTAAGTAAGTTTTTATTAATTTTGCAACTTGTCCGAGGAACGGACAATCATTAGATAAGAATTCATATGAAAGCATTTGTTTTTCCGGGACAAGGAGCGCAATTCCCAGGCATGGGCAAAGGCCTGTACGACAGCAATCCTTCGGCAAGGGAATTATTCGAGAGAGCAAACGACATCTTGGGATTCCGCATCACGGACATCATGTTCGGCGGCACGGACGAGGACTTGAAGCAGACGAAAGTGACGCAGCCCGCCGTGTTCCTCCATTCGGTCATATCCGCCTTGTGCATGGGAGAGGGTTTCGCGCCGGATATGGTGGCGGGGCATTCTTTGGGAGAATCTTCCGCGCTGGTGGCGGCCGGGGTGCTGGACTTCGAGGACGGCCTGAAACTGGTCTACGCCCGCGCCATGGCCATGCAAAAGGCTTGCGAGGCCGTGCCTTCCACGATGGCGGCCATCGTCGGCTTGGACGACGCCACGGTCGAGAAAGTCTGCGCGGAAATCAACGCGGAAGGCAATGTGGTAGTCCCGGCCAATTACAATTGCCCCGGACAGCTGGTCATCAGTGGCAACGTGGAAGCGGTCAGGACCGCATGCGAGAAACTGAAGGAAGCCGGTGCCAGGCGCGCGCTCATGCTGCCGGTGGGCGGAGCGTTCCACTCGCCCTTGATGCAGCCGGCCAAGGAAGAACTGCAAGCGGCCATAGAGGCGACCGCGTTCAAAGCCCCCAAATGCGCCGTGTATCAGAACGTGGACGCGAAAGCCCATACGGACGCGGAAGAAATCAAGGCCAACCTGAAGGCGCAGCTCACCTCCTCCGTCCTCTGGGCGCAGGAAGTGCGGAACATGATCGCGGACGGCGCGACGGACTTCACGGAATGCGGGCCGGGAAAAGTCCTGCAAGGCATGATCGGAAAGATTGCCAAGGGGAACGATGCCGTGAAAGCCCATGGCATCCAGGCATAATCCGGCTCTTACGGTCATCCCCTTGCCCGAAAGGAAGCGGCAAGGGGATTTTTCCGACGACTGAACCGTTGACTTATGAAAAGCAAGATGATTATCTACCAGGTGTTCGCCCGCCTCTTCGGAAACGACAAGACGGCATGCGTCCCCCACGGCGGCAAGGCGGAAAACGGATGCGGACACTTCTCCGATTTCACCCGAAAGGCATTGGCGGAAATCCGGAAGCTCGGAGCGACGCACGTTTGGTATACAGGTGTCATCGCGCATGCCACGCAGACTGACTACACCCGATACGGGATTCCGTCCGACCATCCTGCCATCGTAAAAGGGAAAGCCGGTTCCCCGTATGCCATCAAGGATTATTATGACGTGGATCCGGACTTGGCCGCAAAGCCCGAAAGACGGATGAATGAGTTCCAAAACCTGATATACCGCACGCACGACGCAGGTCTGAAAGTCATCATCGACTTCGTTCCCAACCATGTGGCACGCCAATACAAGTCCGCCGGCAAGCCGGAAGACGTGAAAGATTTCGGGGAAGAGGACGACAAAAGTCTGGCCTTCTCCCCTCAGAATAACTTTTATTACATCCCCGGACAGCCGTTCCGCCCCCGTTTCGATCTGCAAGGCGGCGCGCCGGCACCATACGAGGAGTACCCCGCCAAGGCTACGGGGAACGACAATTTCTCCCCGTCCCCAGGCCGCGACGACTGGTACGAGACGGTGAAGCTGAACTACGGAACGGATTACTGCAACGGAAGGGAACGGCATTTCACCCCGACGCCCTCCACTTGGCTTAAGATGCGCGACATTCTGTTGTTCTGGGCGGGGAAAGGCATAGACGGCTTCCGCTGCGATATGGCCGAGATGGTGCCTGTCGAGTTTTGGGAATGGGTCATCCCGCAAATCAAGTGCCGCTATCCGTCCCTTGTCTTCATAGCCGAGGTGTACAACCCGGACGAGTACCGTAACTTCATCTACAAGGGAGGATTTGATTACTTATACGACAAGGTCGGACTGTACGACACGCTTCGCGGAGTCGTTTGCGGCCGCGCCTCCGCGCGTCAGATTACGGGGTGCTGGCAAAGCGTGGACGACATCAAAGACCGCATGCTGAACTTCCTCGAGAACCACGACGAGCAACGGATAGCCTCCGACTTCTTCGCGGGGAACGCGGAAAAGGGCCGTCCCGCCCTGCTGGTCAGCGCGTGCATGGGGAAAAACCCCGTGATGATTTACTTCGGACAAGAGTTGGGCGAGCGGGGAATGGACGCGGAAGGGTTCAGCGGAAAGGACGGACGCACCACGATTTTCGATTACTGGAGCGTGGACACCGTCAGGCGGTGGCGCGACAAAGGAAAATTCGACGGCAGGAAGCTCACGGCCGAAGAGCTTGCCCTGCAAGCGTTCTACGCCCGCGTGCTCGTGTCGTGCAACGGGGAAAAGGCGTTGAGGGAGGGGGATTTCTACGACCTGATGTACGCCAACGTCGGCTCGGACCGGTTCAACGCGGACAGATGTTATGCTTTCGTCCGGCGCAAAGACAAAGACCTGCTGGTTGTCCTTGCCAACTTCGAGGATTGCGAGAGGCATGCGGCTGTCAATCTGCCCCGCCACTTATTCGAGTTCTTCCAGATCCGGGAGAAAGGGGAAACAACAGCAACCGATCTCCTAAGCGGGGACAAGGAGCGCGTCACGTTCAACGCCGATCAATGTATGCTGACGGTCTTGCCCGCGTATGGCGGCAAAATCTTGAAAATAAGACTCTGACTGGCGAGAAAGAAAACCAAAGGAGTGTCAAGGCCACTACTATGAAAACAAGGCGGAAGACCTGCAAGACCAACCGAACCGGGCAATTGCAGACTTCCGCCTTCTGCAAGGGCGGAAGAATGTGGAAGTGGGGATGCGGAAACCTGCAAGACGATGGGCACGATGAAGCGCAGAGATTCTGAAGGAAGCAGACCTGGCAGGGGAAAGAGGCCGCACCCCGGACAACCGTAGATTTGTAACCGGACGGGAAAGCCGGCTTCCGCAAGTCGTTCCCGGGCGGACTGCCCGGACGCTTTCCGACCGCAATCCTGGAGGCGCGTTTTCCGACGGTTGTCATTTTGTCAAAACGTCAGTTCCGGCCTCGCGGGAATCGCTTATCCGCACGCAGGTCGGGGCGATGCGGGAAATACGCGATTCCCGCGCCGTTTACGGAAGACGGGATGTCAGCCGAAGAGGGATTTCCGCTATCACAACGGACGGCGAAAAATAACTTCCCGCGCTTGCGGACGGGGGACGCGCAAGCCCGAAGGGCGTTCCGCCTTGCAAAACGACATTTGGATTCCGTACACGTTTTCCCTCCAAATAGAGGAAAAAGACGGGTTCTCCGCAGTCCGTTCCGCCGTTTTCGGGAGGATTTTTCGCCGG
>CAYXQT010000084.1:0-9017 GCA_964466445.1 uncultured Paraprevotella sp.
ACTTTCACCGTCCATACCGTGTCGCCCTTGCTCGGCGTGATGCTCTCGAACGGGATGGTCTCCCAATACTGGTGCGCCTTCTCGCGTACCACGAAGGAGTTCTCGTCGTTCAGTATCACGGGGCCGCTGAACGTCAGCGTGAACTCGTTCTCCGAGGGACTTTCAAGCGTGCTGGAGTCCGCCGGCACGATGTCGAGGAACTTCACGTCGCTGAACCGGAACGTCGACGTGGTGCCCGTGTAGGTCGCCGTCATGACGCTGTACGGGTCGGCGCCGCCGTTGGCTTCCTCCTCCGAGCCGAAGGCGCGGAACGCGATTTCGTAGGTATGCCCCTCATACAGGATGGTCGTGCCCGCCAATACGGTCTCGAACCACACGCTGTCGCCCTCCGTCTTCCTCTGCATGTCGGTGAGTGCGCGTACCACCGCCCGGGCGGAGTCCTCGGGGTTCTTGTCGGTGACGTCGAACTGCACGAAGCCCACGAGGGCGTTGTTGGTGGTGGACATCGCCACGACGGGGTTGTCCGTGCCCTCGCCCAAGGAGGCGAGCGCGGAGCCGTCGGCGGGTATCACCGTCGCCAACTTGGGCACGTCCTCGGGATTGACAGCCCCTATGTACCCCTCCGAGGTGTACGTCACCGTGAAATCCTTCTCGTAGTCTTTTCCGTCGTCGGCTTTCAGCCCGTTCAGGGACACGACGACCGCCGAGTCGGGTATCAACCCCTGCTTGAAAGGCACGGGTATCGTGTACGTCGCCCCTCCATCCTCGGACGGCTCTATCTTGAGCTGGTCGTAGTTCACGTAGACGTTCTCTTTCATGACGGTGTCCGCGTTGATTACCCTGCATTCGAACTTCACGGCATCGAACGTGAAGGCGTCGGGATCCTGCATCCAAAGCGTTATTTCCGGCACGCCGGTCAGCGACGCGCCTTCATCAGGTTTGTACTCGTGCGCCGTGACGGCATCGGGCACCCTCTTCAGGTTGCAGTTGAAGTCGAACGAGCCGCCCGCCTTGCCTTGTTGCGTCGTGTTCTGGATGCGCGTTCCGTAGATGTCCTTCACGTTATCCAGCTGCACGTTGTATATTTCATAAGGTGTCAAATCCACAGACGGGCCTGTCCTTAATGACAACAGTTCTTCCGGTACGCGGCGCTTGTCGCGGAAGTCAATCGTCACCGTGCTGTCCTTCACCGTCACGGGCATGTCGGTTTCGCGGTAATAGCTTCCGGGCCAATCCACCTCCCCGATGCACAGCGCGACCGTGATGCCCTTGCTTATCGGCCTGTCGAACTTGAACGTCATCAGGCCTTCGGGGTCGTCGGGGCGGTAATAGGACAGGAAGTCCCCCACCGGCGTTCCATCCATTGCGAGCTCGGTGCTCCCGAGATAGGCGGAAAGCAGAGTACCGGGCAAATCGCCGACCTTGTAGGTAAGGGTATCGCCCTTGAAATATTGTGTGCCGGTTTTTTTATCAGAGATGATGTTGTCCGGCACGATGAACTTGATTTCACTGCCCGGCTGGATAGTCCCTTTCTTCAACTGATTGGTGAGCCACAGAGTCATCTTGATTGTTATCATATTTCCGTTGAGTGTCCCGTACATTCCGACAAGCTTTTTCCCTTCGGTGGATTGGACTGGGAACTCGCCACTATCATTATCATAGTTCACCTCTTGGTTGAAAGTGAGGGTTATAACTGCTCCCGTTTGGACATCTAAGGTATCTCCATTTTGGGGGAAGAACTTCTCCAAGACGAGTGGGTCGGCTTTTCCTTCTTCTTCGTTCTTTTTCTCGCCAGCCTCGAAAGAGACGGTCAGATTTCCGTATACCATAGCCCAACCATCCCACCAAAATTGAATCTTTTCTCCGGCGGTCATGTATTGGTCATATTTAAGCGTTTCCTTGTCTATGGGCACAGAGCCGGATCCGCTTACTCCCCACCATTTGAGTCCAACCGGGTAGGGGTCATTGGTTCTGCGCGTGCTTATTGTAACCGTACCATCTTCCAGAGCCTCGAACTCGAAGTATTTATCGGGACCCGGTTTGGTAAGATCATATTTCCACGTCCCATCTTCCCCGATTTCAACGGGAATTGGGTCAGCTTTCGTACCGGCATGTTGCGCCCGCGCCCCCGGCGCGAACGGACAGAAGAACATCAGGAAGAGGAAGAACTTGGTTAGAAATTTCCCCCCCCATTCAAGTAAGACATCTTTTCCATAATACTGAAATTTAATTGAACCATTATATAAATAAACGCTCTCTCTCCTTGCCGTTCCTCTCGAATTTTCCGGACGCGCCCACGCCCCCGGACTTTCGCGCAAAGATAGGGCGGAATTTGATAAAATCAAAGGAAAAACGCGGTTTTTTCCGCTTTTGTCCCGTAAAAAGCCTCTTTCCGCATGAAAATGCAACTTCTTTTCCCGTTTTTGTTCGGAAAAGCCAACGCGCCCTCGTCCGGGCGCGGCACTTCACCGCCGTCTTCCGGGTGGCGGGCGAGAAACGACAGACACGAAAAGACGGGCGCGAAAACGGAAAAAGGGAGGGGCGGACTTCCGTCTCTCCCCTCCCTTGCCGTTCATGAGGCTTTCCCGCGCCGCGGCGGGACAGCCCATGTCATTTCACCAACGTCTTCTTGCCGTTGACGATGTACACGCCCTTCTTCAGGCCTTTCAGACCGGACGCGTCGTCCGACTTGAGGACGAGCCTGCCGTCCACGGTGTAGACCGTCACGCCTTCCGCGCCGTCCGCCGCCACGCCGCCGATGTGCGTGTCCGGAGCCACGGTGTAAGTCAGCGTCATCTCCCTGCTGTTGATGCTGGACATCTCCGAGCCGAGGTTGAAGTAACCCTCCGGGATGCGCAGGCGGTACGTGCCGCTTTCCGTGATTTCCCTGTCAAGGGTCAGCATCTGCGCCTTGGGCTGGTAGTCCCAGTTGTCCTCTTCCTCTTCGGGGATGACGGCCTCGGGGTCTCCGGCGAGCGTGGCCGCCACGTTGCCCTTGTCGTCATAGACCACCACGCTGTCGTTCGGCACGTTCCACGAGGGCATGATGCCTCCCTCGAAGGAAACCGTGACGACGTGCAGGGCGCCCACCGTGGCTCCGTCCGCCGGGTCTGCCGCGAACTCGGGAAGCCCGAACGGCGTGGGATACTCGAACATCAGGCAGCTCGTCTCGCCCGTCCCCGTGTTGCCCTCCACCAGAAGGCCTTCCGTGTCCGTCGGGGCGAAGCTGATTGTCACGGACGGCATGCCGTTGGAGGCGCTTCTCAGCAGTCCCTCCAAGTCCACGACCGCCGTCCACTCCGTGCCGTCCTCGTTGGGCGTGAGCCTCTCGTAAGGCACGGCCATCCCCTGACCGCGCACGACGAAGGACGTGCTGTCCGACAATACCACCGGGCCGCTGAACGTCAGCACGAAAATGCTGTCGGCGGGGCTTTCGAGCACGGTGGAGTCTTTCGGCGTGATGCCGAGGAACTTCACGTCGCTGAACTTGAATTCCGGTGTCGCGCCCTTGTACGTCACCGTCACGACGCCGAGCGGGTCGTTCCCGTAGTTGAAGTCGTCCTCGGAGGCGTAGGCGCGGTACTCGGCGGTGTAGGTGTGGTTCTCGTACAGCGTCATCGTGCCCGCCAGCTCGGCACGGAAGCCGGTCCCGTCCTCTTTCTTTTCGAGCCACGTCTCGCGGAGGATGTCCTCATTCTCCTTTATATAAAGGTACATGTACCCTATCTCGTCGTCCATGTTGGTGGAGACTTCCAACGCGGGGGTGTCCGTGCCCTCGCCTATGACGGCGAGCGCGGTCCCTTCTTCGGGGACGGCCTTGACTATCTTGACTTCCGCCGTTTCCGCGCCGATATGTCCGGTCGTGGAGGTGTAGGTCACGGAGAACTCCTTCTCGTAGTCGCCGCCGTCGGCGGCTCTCAGCCCGTTCAGGGACACGATGACCGCCGAGTCGGAAATCGCGACGGCCTTGCGGGGCACGGGTATCGTCAGCACCGTCCCATCCCCGTCGGGCGACGGCGCGGACTTGATTTTCCCGGCGTCGGTGAACACGGACTCTCTGTAGAATCCGCCGCCCTCGCCGTCGCTCTCCTTCAGGCACGCGAAGCGCACGGCGTCGAAGGTGAACGCTCCGGCATCGCTCATCCAAAGTTCTATGCTCCCCACGCCGTCCAACGGCTCGCCCCCGGACGGGGTGTACTCGTGCGCCACGTCGGCTTCGGGCACCACTTCGATGGTGTACGAGAAGGTATAGGAACCGTTGACCTTGCCTTGTCCCGTCGGCAAGGTGTAGTTTCCTTCCGCGTCTTTCGCTTCTATCACGTTCACAATGACGTTTTTGACATCTTCCCCGCCGGATTCGGCTCCCCCGTGGTCCCAAAATCCGGGGTCTCCCGGCACGCGGCGCACACCGCGCAAGTCCACGCGCACCGTGTTGTCCTCCACCGTCACCGGAAGCTCTTCCGGGCCGTGATGGTAATCCGTCTCAAAACTTCCCACCATCAACTCGGCCTTGGCGCTCCCCATCGGGCGGTCGAACTCGAGCTTCAGAACGCCCGCCTCGTCGGTCGGCAGGTAATAGGAAAGGATAGTCGAATTGTCGGGGATGGACATGCCTGTCAGCTTCGCGCCCAAGCCCGCGACGGTGTATGTCAGCGCGAGCACGCCGTCGCCGTTGTACTTGACGTTCGCGTCGGAGGTGCTGCGCAGGCCGGACAGCGTGACGGTGACTTCGTCTCCGCCTTTCACCTTGCCTTCTTCCAACAAGCCGACCAACACGTCCCTAAAGGCGACGGACAGCCACTTCCCCGACGGGATGCTTTGCAAGTCGACCGTCCCGCCCCCGCCGTAGGACAGAGTACATATGTCCACGTCCACGCTCATGTTGAACTCGAGCTCGATGTTCTCGGCACTGGCGGGGTCTAACGTTCCTCCGTCCTCCGGGGTAGAGCTGACCAGCTCGACCACGACGGACGCGCCCGCCTCGAACTTGATTGTCAGCGTAACGTCTCCGGGTGCCCAAAAGACACCGAAGTAATAAGTCTTACCGGCTTCTACCTTGATTTTCAATTGTTCACCAAAATTGAACTCGTCAATCGGTTCTCCTGTAAACGTATTGTCTGCATACTGTCTGGGTCTCACGGAAAGGACATTGCTGCTCTCCACCGTCAATATCCCGTCTTCCGTAGCTTCAAAAGAATACCAGAAATCTCCCATACTCTTGACTTCAAGCACATCCCCGTCCTGAACGGGCGTGACACTGATGTCCTGCGCCCGTGCCCCCGGCGCGGACAGGGAGAAGAACATCAGGAAGAGGCAGAACTTGGTTAAAAATTCCCCACCTCCCCGTTTCAAGTAAGACATCTTTTCCATAATACTGAAATTTTAATTGAACAAATATATGACAAACAATCTTTTTCCTTTCTCCTTGCGTTCCTCTCAATCCTCCGCGGACGCGCTTGCGCCCCCGTTTCCCGCGGCAAAGATAAGGCTGGATTTCACAAGAACCAAATTATATGCGGCTTTTTTACCCCCCCCCCACAAAAAAGGCGCATTTTCCGCAAAATCATTCGTTTTCCCGGCAAAAAGACGGGGCGCGGCTCCCCGCACGCAGGGGAGCGGTCGGGCGGAAGCCTCCGCCCGACCGGACAGGAAGGCGACACCCGCGGGCGCATGTCCGTCGGATGCCGGCACGCCGAGCCGCTCGTTCCCGTCCGAATCAGACACGGCTTCCCGACTGCGGACAAAACGGCTTGCGGAGTAACCGTCCGGACAAGCCGCCTTGCCGGAGCAAGAAATCTCAAGGGTATTCCCGGAACTTCTCGCCGTCGGACGGGAATAGTGCGGCGATGCCGGACGGTTACCTCGCGGAAGCCGGCTTTCCTCCGGGACGGCCGCATTTCTCCGGCGGACGGTCCGGGACTGCCGGCAACTCCCCGCCGGAACGGGTTTCAGGAACGACCGTGCAATCCGCGCTCCTTCCGTCCCGGCACGCGGCGGCCTGCGAGCCTTCGCCGCCCGGGTTCCCTCGCCCTGCCGTGGCGAACAGGAAAATCAAAACGACAAGGAAAACGCCTCTCCGCCGACAAAATGAAAGGTTTCCGCGGATTTCCGGAGGTGCGGACGGCGGCTTCAGGAGGGCATCCGGAGGCGTTTCCGCCCCGTTTCGGATACGTTTTTTCACATTCGGGGCGTTCGCTTAACATCCTTTCACCGAAAATGCCCGGTTTTGTGCCGAGAAAAATTTCCGTTCCTGCGGACGAAACACTTTTTTCGTGCGGTCGGAGCGTCGTCTACCTCCGCATGCAGGTGAGAAAACGTGCCGAAGAGGGGATGACGGCGGGCGCAGGAAGCCCGTTTTCCGTCTGTTTCGTCCTTCATCGGCATCGGAATCCGGAAGGCGGAATGCCGGAAATTCGCGGAAACGCTTACGCGGGAATGAAACGCAAGCGCGGCAAACGCCTTTCCGTCGTGCAGAAATAAAGGGAAAAGCCTGTTTTCGGCGACAGAATGTCAACGGGCAACCGCGCAGGAATCGCGTATTTCCGCGCAAGTCCGCCCCCCGCTCCGGAATACCGCATTCCCGAAGCCCCTGTCTTGACATTCTGACATTTTGTCATCGGAAGCCGCGCCGACCGTCCCCGCCGCACGGACGACCGGCATCCCGCCGCATGCCGGACGCATGCCGCGACACGGAGGGGCGGCGGTCTCCACCCCATAGGACACGGATTTCCCGACCGCGGGCCCCGCGATTCCTTATTCTCCTTGAAGACCGGACACGGCGACGGACGGCCTTCCGCGACCCAAGTACCTTTCCGCGCCAAAGTCCCCGCCGTCCTCCCCGTCCGTGGCCTCCGAACCGGGGTCCTGCCGCCGACAAGACGGACGTGAGGCGACGTGCCCGCCGCCCTCTCCCGCGTCAAGCCCCGCCCCGTCCTTAAATCGACAAGAGACCCAACACGTCAATCAGTTCCTTCTTCACCGGCTTGTCGCTCTTGATGGCATTGCAGAAAGGCACGTACACCACTTCGTCGTTCCTGATGCCGATCATCACGTTGCGCTGCCCCTCGCGCAAAGCCGCGATGGCTCCCACGCCCAGGCGGGAAGCCAGAATGCGGTCGTAGGCGCTCGGTGAACCGCCGCGCTGCAAATGCCCGAGAATGGACACGCGCACGTCGAACTCGGAATATTCCTTCTTCACCCTGTCCGCGTAATACATGGCGCCGCACTTGGGGCTTTCGGAGACGATGACTATGCTGGAACTCTTGCTCTTGCGGATGCCCCGTCCGATGAACTGCTCCAGCTGGTCGGCATTGGAGGAGTCCTCGGGAATGATGGCGGCTTCCGCCCCGCTGGCTATCGCGCTGTTCTGTGCCAGGAAGCCCGCGTCGCGCCCCATCACTTCGATGAAGAAGATGCGCTCGTGCGAAGTGGCGGTGTCCCGTATCTTGTCGGCGCATTGGACGATGGTATTCAGCGTCGTGTCGTAGCCGATCGTGGAATCCGTCCCGTTCAGGTCGTTGTCGATGGTCCCGGGCAGGCCGATGCACGGCACGTCGAACTCCTCGGCGAAGATGCGGGCGCCCGCGAGCGAGCCGTTCCCTCCTATGACTATCAGGGCGTCGATGTCCTGTCGCACCATGTTGTCATAGGCCTTCTTACGGCCTTTCGGCGAAAGGAACTCCTTGCTCCGCGCCGTTTTCAGGATTGTCCCTCCCCTCTGGATGATGTTGCTTACGTCTTCCGTCGTGAATTCCCGGATTTCGTTGTTGATCAAGCCTTCGTAACCGCGGTATATGGCCTTTACCTTCAAGCCGTCCGCTATCCCGGCGCGCGTGACGGCGCGGATAGCGGCGTTCATTCCCGGAGCGTCCCCTCCGGAAGTCAAAACACCTATGCAATTAATCTTTCCCATTCCGTAACGAACATAAATGACACCACAAAGTTACGAACAAAAAGTGAAACGCGGAAGAATCGCGGCAAAGGTTTCGGCAGGCACGCGCCCGGGAGGCGAAACGGGAAGCCGGAGCATGGCGGGGACTTCGCCGCGCCGCCGGCCCGCGGACGCGCCCGGAGAGAATCGCGCACGAAGAGCGCATTCCCGGCAGCCTTCCCTCCCGTCTTGAGCCCATGGCAGTCCCCGCCATGTCCTTCATGTACCGGGCGCCTTCCCTTTGCCTGAAAGACGCCGCGCCCCCATTCGGACTTCGCACAAAAAGGAGCGGCGGCAAGGGCGGCCGCCCGAGAGGCTTTAAAGAAAATTAAGAAGACCGCAAGGCGGAAATCCGTAATAAATGTCATACCTTTGTATATCAGAACCATCATGAAAGACATGGGCGAACAATTCAGTTTCGACATAAAGCTAATCTTTGCCATCCTGAACGGGAAGGTGTCAGCCGCCATCAACCGCAGGCTCTACCGCAACTTCCGGCAATATAACGTGGACATCACTCCGGAGCAATGGACGGTGCTGCTGTACCTGTGGGAAAAAGACGGGGTCACGCAACAGGAACTGTGCAACGCGACTTTCAAGGACAAGCCGAGCATGACGCGGCTGATCGACAACATGGAGCGGCAGAACCTCGTCGTCAGGATATCCGGGAAGACGGACAGGAGAGTCAACCTGATTCACCTGACCAAGAAAGGATGGGACCTGGAAGAGAAGTCGAGGTTCGTCGCCAACAAGACCCTGAAAGAGGCTTTGCGCGGCCTCAGCGTGGAAGAGTTGAGCGTAAGCCAGAAAGCCCTGAGGAAAGTGTTCCTAAACACGAGGGATTAAAAACGGACAGGCGCGGAACCGCCCGGCAGCCCCGTCCTGCCGGCCGTCCGCAGACGACCGCGGACAGTAAAACCGCCCTCCGTTTTTCCGCAATTCGTTCGCGCGTTACGGGGATTTTTTGTACATTTGCACGTTAAAAACGAACGTGCTGAGAATATGTCAGAAGAAGAAGAGATGAAGGGAGCCGGTTACTCGGCCAGCAACATCCAGGTGCTGGAGGGACTGGAAGCCGTGCGCAAGC
>CAYXQT010000085.1:0-8998 GCA_964466445.1 uncultured Paraprevotella sp.
TTCGTTAAAATAACGTTATTGGACTTAAGGCGTGCGCGGGTGGAAAAAATAAATCCGTATTTTTGCGGTATATAATCGAGAAAAGATGTAGCCATGAAGATACTGGCGGTGTGCATGAATTACGCCGGACACAATAAAGAGCTTGGCGGAACGTTATACGAAAGGGAAGAGCCTGTGATTTTCGCGAAGCCCGATTCGGCTCTGTTGAAAGGCGGAAGGCCTTTCTTCATCCCGGATTTCACGGAACAGTGCGATTATGAAACAGAGTTAGTGATACGCATTTGCCGGTTGGGCAAGAACATAGCTCCGCGCTTCGCTTGTCGTTACTACGACGCGGCGACGGTGGGAATCGATTTCACGGCACGGGATTTGCAGAGAAAGCTCAGAAGGGGAAGTCTGCCGTGGGATTTGTGCAAGGGTTTTGACGACTCCGCAGTCATAGGAGACTTTGTACCCAAAGAGGAACTCCCGGACATGCGGCAGATACCTTTCCATCTGGACGTTGACGGGCACACGGTGCAGGAGGGCTTTTCGGGCGACATGCTTTTCGGAGTGGATGAGCTCATCGCATATATCAGTCGCTTCTTCACCCTGAAAACGGGTGATTTGCTGTTTACCGGCACGCCTCCGGGCGCGGGAACCGCAACCGTGGGACAGCATTTACAAGGATACATCCGGGAACGGAAAGTTTTGGATTTCAATGTGAGGTGAAAGAAAAAGAATGAGATTAAAGGCGGCCATATTTTTGCTTCTGACATGTACGACGCGTTTGTCGGCACAGGAGTTCACTTATGTGGACTGGAACATATTGCGCCCGGACACACTTCCGGTCCAGTACACGGAAGTAATCCCCTTGGACGAGGACTACCGCGGCTTCCGCTACGAAGTCCGTTTGGATTATCCCGAATACGTCCGCCTGACAGCGGCGGAAGCAGAGCGTGTGGCCGTGTGGGGAAAGGACTTGCCGGAAAGCCCGGACGTTCATTGCCAAGTGGCGGTAAGCCGGAAGAAAGGCGTTTTGGATGTCGCTTTCGTCCCGATTGTGTTGCGAGGAGGGAAATACTATAAGCTGACGAGTTTCAAGATGAACATCGTCCGCAATCCAAAGGCGCATACGAGAGTGCTGTCGGCTGTCGGGAGAAAGACGGCTGCGGAAAGGTATGCCGCCAATTCGGTGTTGTCGCAAGGGCGTTGGGTGAAAATCGGCATCGCGGAAGACGGAGTGTACCGTCTGACTGCGGCTAATCTGACGCGGATGGGATTTAACGATCCCTCCCGGGTGAAATTGTATGGCTATGGAGGGCACGTGCAGGACGAAGTAATCGATGCCGACGGGGACTTCGACGACTTGGAGGAAGTCCCCCTCTACCGGGACGGACGGGGACTCCTGTTTTTCGGAAAGGGTTTGGTTTCATGGTCGGCCACGGATGATAAAAACCGGGCGGCCCACCGTGTGAACACTTTCGCAAGGCAAGCCTGTTACTTCCTCACGGAAGGAGATTCCCCGAAGACGATAGAAACAGAAGCCGTGTCCGGTTCACCACGGAAGAATTTGGATTACACCCCGGCAAATGTATTATATAAAAAGGAGGAATACGCATGGTACCAGTCCGGACGTGGATTTTACGAGGCTGACAATTACGCCTCCTCCAATTCACATACTTATGATTTGCCGGTCGTGGATCCCGTCACGTCCGCGGGCGGTTCCCTGAAAGTGAATTTCACGGCACATGCCAATCGTGGGAACGTTTCCGTGCGGCCGACAGTGGACGGCGTGTCGTTGGAATCCATAACCATCGCGACATCCGGAGAATACGATGCGGCCAAAGAAGAAACCAAGACTTATACATTGAACACCTTGCACGAAGGAACGGCCCAGGTCACTTTGGTTTCTACGGCCGGAGCAGACGCACGCTTAGGCTACCTTGAACTGTGCTACCGCCGGCAACTCAAAATGCGGGATGCTTTTTTGTACATCCGTCATACGGAGACCGCGCCCTGCAATTTCGTGATAGACTCCAACGGGAGGAGCGGATTGAAGCTGTGGCGCTTGGGGCGCAGGGGCGACCCCATGACGGAGTTCGGGGGGACGTGGTCCGGCTCCGTCTATACGGTTCCGGTGGACGACCCGTCTTTGGAATATGTGGCGGTGGACGTGAACGCGGATTTCCCGTCGCCGACGTACTTGGGCGAGGTTTCCAATCAGGATTTGCACGCCACGCCCGCTACCGACATGGTTATCATCATTCCGGCAAGCGGCAAGCTTCATGCACAGGCGGAACGCCTGGCCGAGGCGCACCGGAACTTGGAGGGCTTGCGCGTGCAGGTAGTGCGTGCCGACCAGATTTACAACGAATTTTCTTCGGGTACGCCGGATGCCACGGCCTACCGCCGTTTCATGAAAATGTTGTACGACCGTGCGGAGACGGATGCCGATGCGCCCCGCTATCTCCTGCTGTTCGGCGACGGCGTGTGGGACAACCGCATGATAACGGCGGACGTGCGCGGACTCGACCCGGACGATTACCTGCTTTGCTATGAATCGGAGAACTCCCTCAGCCACACTTCCAGCTTCGTGATGGAAGACTATTTCGGTCTTTTGGACGACGGCGAAGGAGGCGATCTGATGAGGGACAAGACGGATTTGGGCATCGGGCGTTTCCCCGTGACGACGGGAGAGGAAGCTGGGATTTTGGTGGACAAGACGGTCGATTATATGGAGAACAAGCACGCCGGCTCCTGGAGGAACGTAGTCTGCGTGTTGGGCGACGACGGGGATAACAACGACCACATCGGGAAGGCCGAGCTTATCGCAAGGCAAGTGGAGGACGAGCATGCCGGAATGCAGGTGAACCGCATTTACTGGGACGTTTATAAAAGGGAGAGCGGACCCACCGGGCTTTCTTATCCCGGCGTGACGGCGGACATCAGACAGCAGATGGAGGAAGGGTGCCTGATGGTGAACTATACGGGGCATGCGAATCCGCGTGAAATGTCGCACGAACTGGCGTTGAAACTGTCCGATTTCTCCTCGTTCTCTTCACCCAACCTGCCGCTGTGGGTTACGGCGGCTTGCGACGTGAGCCCTTTTGACATGACGGAAGACAACATCGGCGAGCGAGCCATGCTGAACCGGAACGGAGCTGCCGTGGCTTTTTACGGGACGGCCCGGACGGTATATTCCTCGTACAACAGTTACATGAACCTTTCTTTCACCCGCCATGTGCTGGGACGGGATGTTTCCGGTCGCCGCAACGCTATCGGAGATGCCGTGCGCTTGGCGAAGACCGACTTGCTGACGGGGGACAGCGAGAGTGATTTCAGCGAGAACAAGCTCCACTACGTTCTTCTCGGCGACCCCGCCTTGAAGCTCGGACTTCCCGACTACAGGCTCGTGGTGGACAGCGTCAACGGGACGCACATCGGGGACGGGATGCCCCTCGCCAATTTCGAGGCCGGCAGCATTGCCCGCGTTTCCGGCTATGTCACGGATGTCGAGGGCACTCGGTTGCCCGATTACTCGGGCGTACTCTCCGCGATGATTTATGACAGCGAAAGCGTGATTACCTGCCTGAATAACGACGGGGCCGATTCCGCCGTGGTATATGTGGCGCGGGACAAGCGTTTGTACACCGGCAACGATTCCGTCAGGGAGGGGAAGTTCAGCATCGCATTCCCGATACCGATGGACATCAAGTATTCGGGAGAGAGCGGGAAGGTCTTGCTGTATGCAATCGACAATGAGAAGCGGCGCGAGGCCAACGGGTACACGGAGAACGTGACGATGGGCGGCAGCAGCAGCGAATTGTCCGGAGACAAGGAGGGGCCGAAGATTACGGCTTACCTGAACCGCGAGGATTTCACTTCCAATGGTACGGTCAATGCCTCGCCCTACTTCGTGGCTTCGCTGGAAGACGAGAGCGGGATTAACGTGACCAACACGGCGGTAGGGCACGATTTGGAGCTTGCGATAGACGGCGACCCGGCCACGACCTATGTCCTGAACAATAATTATGTGAGCGATTTCGGCGATTACCGCAAGGGACAGCTGGCTTACGTCATACCCTCACTGCCGGACGGAAAGCATTCCCTGACTTTCCGCGCATGGGACGTGATGAACAACTCGTCCGCCGTGACCATAGACTTCAACGTGGACGGCAGCCTTAGTCCCGACTTGATAAACTTGACTTGCACGGAAAATCCGGCTCGCGAGCAGACCACGTTCGTCATGCGGTACGACCGTCCGGGCGCGGAGTGCGGCTTCGTGCTCGAAGTGTTCGACTTCGCGGGGCGCAAGCTGTGGACGCACACGGAGCGCGGAGCGGCGGAAGACGGCATCTACCGCGTGAACTGGAACCTGACGACTTCCGCCGGAATGCCGCTTTCCACCGGGGTCTATCTCTATCGCGCCACCGTGTCGGCGGAGGGCGGCAAGGCCGTCTCCGGCACGAATAAAATCATCGTATTGCGCAATAAATAGGAGGGTCTCACGTTTACCTATCATGTGAAAAGGTTCCGCCATGTGGAAGGAAAGCCGTCTCGAAGGAGGCGACCTTGCGGAAGAAACCATATCGAGATAAAGAAGGAAAAACCGACATGAGGAAATATCTGTTTGCCGTCTTGTGCCTGTGGTGCTGCGCGATGCCGTCGTCGCGTGCGCAGGACAAGAAGAATATGTTCAACCCCGTGACGACCAGCGTGACATCCCAAAGCATCGCGCCCGACGCACGCGGCGGCGCGATGGGCGACATAGGCGCGGCGACGGATCCGGACGTGAGCTCGCAATATTGGAACCCGGCCAAGTACCCCTTCTGCATCGGCCGTGTGGGAGTGGGCGTGAACTACACGCCGTGGTTGCGCCAGTTGGTGAACGACATCAACCTGGCTTACGTGAGCGGCTTCTGCCGCATCGGCGATTACCAGGCCGTGAGTGCCTCCCTGCGCTACTTCTCCTTGGGCGAGGTGTCCACGAGCAGCGGGCTGGACTATACGGAGGACATGACCATCAGCCCCTACGAAATGTCGGTCGACGTGGCATATTCACGCATGTTGAGCGAGACGTTTTCGGCGGCCGTGGCCTTGCGCTTCATCTATTCCGACATCACTTACGACTATTCCGACGAGACGAGTCCCGGCAAGGCTTTCGCCGCCGACATCGCACTTTACTGGAACCGCTACTTCACGGGGCGTAGCCGCGAATGGAACATGGCCATAGGGTTGAACATCAGCAATATCGGTAGCAAGATTTCCTACGGTGGCGACGACAACTCCGAGTTCATCCCGACGAACCTGCGTCTTGGCATCAACTTCCTCGTCCCCATAAACGAGTACAACAAGTTCTCCGTCGCCGCCGATGCCAACAAGCTCCTGGTGCCGACTTACCCGAAACGGGACGAGACGATAGGCGAGGACGGGAAACCCGTGGAATCGGAGCAGGACTATACCGACCGCGTGCAGCGCGATTACTACGACATATCCCCCATCGCCGGCATCTTCAAGAGCTTCGGCGACGCGCCCAACGGCTTCAAGGAAGAACTGGAGGAGATACAATGGAGCCTGGGGCTGGAATATGTCTACAACGACCGCTTCTCGCTCCGCGCCGGCTATCACCACGAAAGCGAGAACAAGGGAAACCGCAAGTACTTCACCGTGGGTGCCGGCTTCCGGATGAGCGTCTTCTCCCTCGATGCCGGCTACGTGTTCTCCACCGCCCAGAGCAACCCGCTCGACCAGACCATGCGTTTCACCTTGGGCTTCGACTTGGACGGCTTGAAAGACCTGTTCGGTCGCCGTCGTCGATAACCGGATGTACCGTGGGAAAAATCAGGGTGGGTTTCGGTTTCGACGTGCACCGCTTGCAGGAGGGGCGCGAGTTGTGGTTGGGCGGCATACGGATAGAACACGCCAAAGGACTGTGGGGGCATAGCGATGCCGATGTCTTGATTCATGCCATCTGCGATGCCCTGCTCGGAGCCGCCAACATGCGCGACATCGGCTATCATTTCCCGGACACGGAAGAGAAATTCCACAACATCGACAGTAAAATCTTGCTTCGCAAGACGGTGGAACTGATTGGTACTAAAGGTTTCCGCGTGGGCAACGTCGATGCCACGGTCTGTGCGGAGCGTCCGAAGTTGAGTTCCCATATCCCTGCCATGCAGTCCTGTATAGCCGCGGTGATGGGAATCGATGCGGGCGACGTGTCCGTGAAAGCCACCACCACGGAGAAGTTGGGCTTCACAGGGCGTGAAGAAGGCATTGCCGCCTACGCGACCGTGCTTATTGAAAGCTGAACGCGTTGCCGCCCGCGCTCCGCGCTTGCCTCAAGGCAACAAGCCGCGAACCCGCGACCTTGAAATGCCGCGCAAGGCGGGACGGAATCCCGGATGAACGCTTGAGTATGGCATGGAATCCGGCCTCGCCGCGACACAATCGGCATCCGGTGCGTGTCCGTCGTAACCGACTGAAAAAAGCCGTCTTTCCCGTTGTGTCTATAGGCGGAAGTCGGAAAGCAATGGAAATGCTTCGTCAGAAAATCGGTGGTCATGTGACGTACTGGAAGCGTCCGGAAGAGAATCGGTTTCATCGGAGATTTTTCCCGGTCGGGAGCTTGGCTTCCGTCCAATGCGCCGGTTTGGGCTTGTCCTTCTGATGGATGCGGATTATCTTTGTATTTCAGGAACTGCCCGTCTTTGAATTTTTCCAGTACTTTATGACACCACAAGGCGCGGTTGAACTTTTCAAGAGTAAAACCGCCATTAGGAAAGTCAAGCACGACTTTTCGGGTCGTGCATTTGTCCGCGCGGTGTTCCGATTTCCTGCCTGATATTGTTTTCCGTGCTGTCTCGCGCCCGGCAATCTCAAATTGGAAATCGTCCCACGTACCCTTTCGTCCTCTTTATTCCCATAGGGGACACGCCTTTTCAATGAGAGGATATGCCCTACCCTCACATACGAAAGGCTCTCGCAAGGCTCAGATTTTCCAAGCCAACGCCGCCGCCCCTACCACTGCCGCCTGTGCGTCGTCCAGTTGGGAAACCAGCATCTTGGCCTTTCCCTTGAAAATGCTCTGCACATGGGCATCGTAAGCCTTCTTGACCGGGTCCATAATCAAATTGCCGGCTTTCGTCAGGCCGCCGAAGAACACGTAGGCTTCCGGACTGCAGAAGGCGGTGAAGTTGGCGCAGGAGCGTCCCAGCAACTCACCGGTAAACTTGTAGATGTCGCATGCCAGCCCATCGCCGTGTTCGGCGGCTATGGACACGTCTTTCGACGTTATCTCCTCCGGCGGAATCCTGCGCAGCTCGGTCTCGTCGTCGCGCTTGGCCAAGAACTCGCGAGCCGTGCGTGCCACGCCCGTCGCCGAACAGTAAGTTTCCAGACACCCCTTGCGGCCGCATCCGCACAAGCGGGCATCGGGCGAGGTGTCCACAATCACGTGCCCCAGTTCCCCGGCGAACCCGTCGCATCCGTAGACCAGTTCGCCGTTGATTACGATGCCGCTGCCCACGCCCGTGCCCAAGGTCATCATGATGAAGTTCTTCATCCCCTTGGCCACTCCGTAAG
The DNA here is from genome assembly GCA_964466445.1 of uncultured Paraprevotella sp. Classification (GTDB taxonomy): domain Bacteria; phylum Bacteroidota; class Bacteroidia; order Bacteroidales; family Bacteroidaceae; genus Paraprevotella. The sequence continues at coordinate 7,567 of CAYXQT010000085.1, forward strand.
TCATCTCGCCGATGGCCGCGGCTTTGGCGTCGTTCGTCAGGACGACGGGTATGCCCAGCCGTTCCCTGAACTTGTCCGCGAAAGGAACGACGCCTTTCCACGGCAGGTTGGGTGCCAGCTCGATGTTGCCGGTGTAATAGTTTCCGTTGGGCGCGCCGATGCCCATGCCGTTGATGTTCCGGATGCCGCCCACCTGCTCTATCATCGGAATCAGGGCGGCGCAAGCGTTATCCATGTAGGCATTCAGGTCGCTCTGCCCTTTCGTCCGTATGGAAGTCGAAATCAGCACGTTCCCCTCAGCGTTCACGATGCCGAAAACAGAATTGGTCCCTCCCAAATCAAGCCCTATCACATAAGGTTTATTTCCCATTGCCATAAGAATACATATTTAGTTGCAACGATTTTCAAAGTTATGAAAAAACGCCTGTAACCGCGAAAGGTAAGACGGCCTTTTTCACGAAAAAAGAAAAAAGAGCGTGCTTTTCTTCATATTCTCGTGAAAAAATGCCAATTTTGTGCCTATTATGTGGCTTAGCACATTAGACCTGATCATAAAGGGACTGATTATAGGGGCGGTGGCATCCGCGCCGATGGGGCCGGTGGGGGTGCTTTGCATCCAACGCACGTTGAACAAGGGACGCTGGTACGGGTTCGTCACGGGAGTGGGGGCGGCGTTCAGCGACATCATATATGCCTTGGTCACGGGCTTCGGGATGAGTTTCGTGGTGGACTTCATCGAGAACAAGCACAACATGTTCTACCTGCAGATGGCGGGCAGCGTCATGCTGTTCTTCTTCGGGTGGTACACCTACCGCAGCAACCCGGCGAAGTCCATCCGCCCCGCGTCGCCGCGGAAGGGCACGCTGGTGCACAACATGGTGACGGGGTTCCTGATTACGTTCTCCAACCCGCTCATCATCTTTCTTTTCGTGGCCTTGTTCGCCCGCTTCACTTTCGTCGACCCGGACTGCGTGGTGCAACAGTCGGTGGGCTACATCTTCGTGCTCGTGGGCGCGCTGACATGGTGGTTCGCCCTGACGCACTTCATCGACAAGGTGCGCAGCCGTTTCGACGTCAAGGGCATCTACCTGCTGAACAAACTGATAGGGATGGCTGTCATCGTGGCCTCCGTGGTGGGCTTCGCCATCACGCTGGCGGGTTTATCGTCGTAGGCCTATGTACGTAGCGCGTCAACTCAGGGAAAAGAACATTGCCGAATACCTGCTTTACATGTGGCAGGTGGAGGACATCATCCGCGCCAACGGAATGGACTGGGAGAGGCTCAAGCGGGACTATCTGGCGGGGTTCGAAGCCACGGGGGAGACGGAGAAGGAGCTGGAGGAATGGTACGGCGGACTCATCCGCATGATGAAGGAAGAGGGGGTGGAAGAGAAAGGACACCTGCGAATGAACCGGGACATCATCTCGCGGG
>CAYXQT010000086.1:0-6847 GCA_964466445.1 uncultured Paraprevotella sp.
CTTCCACGCACATGGAGGCCACGTCGGCCCGGAACGTGTCGACGGAGACGACGGCTTCTGGGGCTACTTTGCGGATGGCTTCGAAGCCTCTCCGCAGGCGTGCCATTTCCTCTTTCGTGCTGACGTGTCCCGCGTTGGGGCGCGAGGAATACGCGCCGATGTCTATCATGTCGGCTCCTTCCGTGACAATCTGTTCCGCCCGGCTCGCGATGTCGGAAGAGGTTTCCCTGCGGCTTCCGGCATAAAAGGAGTCGGGCGTAACGTTCAGGATGCCCATGACTTTCGGCGTGGAAAGATTCATAAGCTGTCCCTTGATTCTTATGTCGCGTACCATTTGCCTTTCCATTGCTTTTGCAAATGTACGCAGAATAATCCGGTTTTCATTCTTTTGGATTGTATTTATAAAAGGTACGGCACATCCCTGCGAAATATTTCAAGCAAGTTTGATGTTTTGCCCTTGATTTGCGTTATATTTGCGGGTAAAATGCAAGATTATGAAGACGGCAGAACTTTATGAACTTTATAAGGAGCATCCGGTGGTAACCACAGATAGCCGCGAGTGCCCGCAGGGGGCTTTGTTCTTTGCGCTGAAAGGGTCTTCCTTCGATGGGAACGCCTTTGCCGCTCAGGCCTTGGAAAAGGGGTGCGCTTATGCGGTAGTGGATGAGGCCAAGTATGCGAAAGCAGGGGACGGGCGTTATGTCTGGGTGGAAGATGCGTTGGAGGCGTTGCAGCAACTGGCGCATTATCACCGGGAGCAACTCAAGATTCCGGTGATTCAAATAACGGGAACCAACGGGAAGACCACGACAAAGGAACTCACTGCCGCCGTGCTTTCCCGGAAACACAACGTATTATACACGCAAGGGAACCTGAACAACCATATCGGAGTACCGAAGACTTTGCTGGAGTTAAGTCCCGAACATACCATCGCCGTCATTGAGACCGGGGCGAACCACCCCGGTGAAATCAAGGCTCTGGCAGGAATCGCGGATCCGGACTTCGGCTTGGTTACCAATGTGGGTATGGCGCATTTGGAGGGGTTCGGCTCTTTCGAGGGAGTCATGCGTGCGAAAGGAGAACTTTATGACTATCTGCGTGCCAAGCACGGCACGGTCTTCATCGACCATGACAGCGAAGATTTGGAACGCATGGCCGGAGGCTTGCACCAGATTCGTTACGGAAGTCCCTGCGATGAGGTCTTGAGCGTGGAAGGGGAGGTACTTGAATGCAATCCTTTCCTGAAAATCCGCTGGCGGCCTGCCGGAGGCGAGTGGCAGGAGGTGCAGACCAGGCTGATAGGAGCCTATAACATGCAAAACGTGTTGGCGGCTGCGACGATAGGGCGCACTTTCGGGGTGCAGGCGGATTCGGTTAATCAGGCATTGGCTGCATACGAACCTAAGAACAATCGTTCCCAATTCATGGAGACGGACGATAACAAACTGTTGGTGGACGCCTATAATGCCAACCCTTCCAGCATGAGAGCGGCCATAGAAAACTTCCGGGACATGAAAGTGGAACGCCGGATGGCCATACTCGGCGACATGGAGGAACTGGGAAGCAGTAGCTGGAAAGCCCATCAGGCCATTGCGGACTTGTTGGTGGAATCCGGTTTCGAGCATGTGTGGTTGGTGGGGACGAAGTTCAAGACGGCGCACCATCCTTTCCGCACGTTCGACAACGTGGAACAGGTGAAGAGAGCCTTGGCGGCCAAGAAGCCCAAGGGGTATCATATATTGATTAAGGGAAGCCATAACACGAGGCTCTACGATTTGCCGGCTTTCCTATGACGATGCGAACGCCCGAAGATTTGCAAGGGTGCATGGCTTGTTTCGCATAGGATTTCCGCATTATGTTTTGGGGCCGCACTTTGAAATGTGCCGGCAAAGGGCGCGAATGAAATGCCCGCCTTGTCGGCGCATTTTTCGAGGGGCGGAGAGGCACGGACGATTTGCAGGACAGTATTGCCCGCGGCATTCCCCTTGCCCGCGTGGGCGGTTCGGGCGGTTCCCGGATGTCATCCAAAGTGTGTTTCCCGATGCCGCCGTGCGGCCTTGTTCCGGCTGGTTCGAGGATTCTTAATCCGGACGAGAAACGGAGAGGGAAATATCCGGTTGTCGTCAAGTCATGGCAGGACGAACGGCCGGGAAGAATCCGCCTCGAAGCTATATTTTGTTTCGCGTTCTCCTCTGCGGCGGCAGGACGATGAACCCGACAGTCAGCCCTTGTCCTCCAACAAGTCGGGACGCAAGGCTTTCGTGCGTTCGAGGGACTGCTGCAGTTCCCATTCCTTGATTTTGGCTTCGTGCCCCGAAATCAGGATTTCCGGTACTTTCCATCCTTTGTAGTCGGCGGGGCGGGTGTAGACGGGGGCGGCAAGCAGGCTGTCCTGGAACGAGTCGGAGAGGGCGCTCTGTTCGTCGCCGATGACACCGGGCACGAGGCGCACGATGGCATCCGTCATGACGGCGGCGGCCAGTTCTCCGCCCGTGAGCACATAGTCGCCTATGCTGACTTCCTTCGTGATGAGGTGTTCGCGTATGCGGTAGTCAACGCCCTTGTAGTGCCCGCACAGGATGATGAGGTTCTCGCAGAGGGAAAGGCTGTTGGCCGTCAGCTGGTCGAAGCGTTCGCCGTCGGGCGTGGTGAAAATCACTTCATCGTAGTCCCGTTCCGCCTTCAAGGCGGAAATGCAGCGGTCTATCGGCTCGCACTGCATCACCATGCCCGCGAAGCCTCCGAAAGGGTAGTCGTCCACGCGACGGTGCTTGTTCGTGGAGTAGTCGCGCAGGTTGTGCAGGAGAATTTCCACCAGCCCTTTCTTCTGCGCCCGTCCCAGGATGCTCTCGCGGATGAAGCCCTCGAGCATTCCCGGCAAGACGGTGATAATGTCTATCCTCATGGAATCGGTTTTCTCTATCTTGATGCAAAAGTAGTGATTTTGCACCATATTCCGCGCTGTACGGCGGTTTATTGCCGTAAAACGGAAGTTAAAAAGACATTGCCCTGCGGGTTCGCTTTCCGTCCACGCCCTTAGATGTCCTTGTCCCGCGGATGATTCTTGAGACACGAAAGGGAAGCGTGAACGACGGTCAAGAGGGGAGGGGCGCGGAGACAAGATAAAGACGGAACCGCCTGCTTCCGTCTTGTGGCGCGGTTCCGACACTCGCGCCCCGTCGGGGTCGTAACCTCCCTCCGCGCGTCTGCCCCGGCATAAATTCCCCGGACACTTCCGTAAATGCGCGGGGATTTGTCGGCTGTTCCAAGATGTGGGCGGATAATTCCGTGCAAGATTAAGGCAAGCGATTCCGGGAAATGCGCAAATTCCCCCGGCGGACGGGGATATTCTCGAAAACTATTCGTAAATTTGCACGGACGACTGGCAAATCGATTATCCTAAAACATAAGACTTATGGCAAAGAAAGCGCTTTTAATGATTCTCGACGGATGGGGAATAGGAAACCGCGGCAAGGGTGACGTGATTTTCAACACTCCGACGCCTTATATGGACTACCTCAACGCGAATTACCCGACGACGCAGCTACAGGCCTCGGGCGAGAACGTCGGGCTGCCCGACGGGCAGATGGGCAATTCCGAAGTGGGGCACCTCAACATCGGCGCGGGGCGCGTCGTCTATCAGGACTTGGTGAAGATAAACCGCGCGTGCCGGAGCGGTGCCATACTGGAAAACCCCGAAATCGTCTCCGCCTACGAATACGCGCGGCGGACGGGCAAGAGCGTGCACCTCATGGGGCTGACTTCCACGGGCGGCGTGCACTCCTCGCTCGACCACCTGTTCACGCTCTGCGGCATCTCCGGAAAATACGGCATCGCGCATACCTACGTGCATTGCTTCATGGACGGGCGCGACACGGACCCCAAGAGCGGAAAGGGGTTCATCGAGCAGCTGCAGGCCGAGTGCGAGAAGACGGGCTGCGTCATCGCCTCTATCATCGGGCGTTTCTACGCCATGGATCGCGACAAACGCTGGGAGCGCGTGAAAGAGGCATACGACCTTCTGGTGAAAGGGAAGGGCAGGCAAGCCACGGACATGGCGGCGGCCATGCAGGAATCCTACGACGAGGGCGTGACCGACGAGTTCGTGAAAGCCATCAACAACGCCACCGTGGACGGCACCATCAAGGAAGGCGACGTGGTGATATTCTTCAACTTCCGCAACGACCGCGCCAAGGAAATCACCATCGCCCTCACGCAGCAGGACATGCCGGAGCATGGCATGGCGACGATACCCGGCCTCCGGTATTACTGCATGACACCCTACGACGCCGGCTTCAAGGGCCTGCACGTGCTCTTCCCCAAGGAAAACGTGGAGGACACGCTCGGGGAATACCTGAGCCGCAAAGGGCTGAAACAGCTCCACACGGCGGAGACGGAAAAGTACGCCCACGTGACGTTCTTCTTCAACGGAGGGCGCGAAGCACCCTTCGAGGGAGAAGACCGCATCCTCGTGCCGTCGCCGAAAGTGGCTACCTACGACCTCAAGCCGGAGATGAGCGCGTATGAGGTGAAAGACAAGCTGGTGGCCGCCATCAAGGAGGACAAGTATGACTTCATCGTGGTGAATTTCGCCAACGGCGACATGGTGGGGCACACGGGGGTCTACGCCGCCATAGAAAAAGCCGTCACGGCGGTGGACGCCTGTGTCAGGGAAGTGGTGGAAACGGCAAAGGACATGGGCGACTACGAGGTTATCATCATCGCCGACCACGGCAACGCCGACAACGCGCTGAATCCCGACGGCACGCCCAACACGGCGCACTCGCTGAACCCCGTCCCGTTCATCTACGTGACGACGAACAAGCACGCCAGCGTCTCGTGCGGCATCCTGGCGGACGTGGCGCCGTCCGTCCTGCACGTCATGGGCTTGGAACAGCCCGCCGACATGACGGGCAGGAACCTGATAACGGATTAGTACGCCCCTTGGCGGGAAGCACTGGGCAAGAGTTCTCCGCCGAGGGGCGCGGGAAGCCTTGCCCGTTTTTTCGCACCGCCGTGCCGCCTTCGGCACGCCGCGGGGCGGAGACGGGAAGACAATCCCGATTACGCGGGAAAGACTTGTCCACAGACAAAAAGACATGACTTATGGACGTACAGATAGAAGAGGGATGGAAACGGCGTCTGGCACCGGAGTTTGAGAAGCCTTACTTCGTGCGGCTGACGGAGTTTGTACGCCGGGAATATCGCACGGCGGTTTGCTATCCTCCGGGCAGGTTGATTTTCAACGCTTTCAACCTGTGCCCGTTCGACAAGGTGAAAGTGGTCATCATCGGGCAAGACCCGTATCACGGGCCGGGACAGGCGCACGGCTTGTGCTTCTCCGTCAACGACGGCGTACCTTTCCCGCCGTCCTTGCAGAACATATTCAAGGAGATACAGGCCGACTTGGGAACGCCCGTGCCGCGGAGCGGCAACCTGACGCGCTGGGCGGAGCAGGGCGTGCTGTTGCTCAACGCCACGCTGACGGTGAGGGCGCACCAGGCAGGCTCGCACCAACGGCAAGGCTGGGAAGAGTTCACCGACGCGGCCATCAAGGCATTGGCCGAGGAGCGCGAGCATTTGGTTTTCATACTTTGGGGGGCTTACGCGCAGAAGAAAGGCGCGTTCGTCGACCGCGCCCGCCACTTGGTGCTGGCTTCGGCGCATCCGTCGCCGCTGTCCGCCTCGAACGGCTTCTTCGGCAACCGGCATTTCAGCCAGGCCAACGCTTACTTGGAGCAGTACGGGGAAACGCCGGTAAAATGGTGAGGCGCGATGAAAGGCGGACGTATCCCCATAATCCAGATAGACGACGTCATCGTCTCCGTCGACTGCCTGAGCGAGAAGTTCTGTTGCGACCTTGACGCTTGCAAGGGGGCGTGTTGCGTGGAGGGAGACGCGGGCGCGCCCGTGGAACCGGACGAAGTGGCCGCGTTGGAGGAGGCTCTGCCGGAGGTGCGGCCCCGGCTGTCGGCTTCCGCGCGGGCGGTAATCGACAGGCAGGGCGTGGCCTATGTCGATGGCGACGGCGACCTGGTCACGAGCATCGTCGACGGGAAGGACTGCGTGTTCACGTGCTACGACAGTCTCGGTTGTTGCCGCTGTGCCTTGGAGGAATCTTTCCGCGAGGGGAAGAGCGCGTTCCGCAAGCCCCTGTCCTGCCACCTTTATCCCATACGCGCGAAGAAAATCGGCGGTTGCGTGGCGTTGAACTACCACCGCTGGGACGTGTGCCGCGCGGCTGTGGAGAAAGGCGGGCGGTTAGGCATTCCCGTTTACCGCTTCCTGAAAGAGCCGCTCGTGCGCCGTTTCGGCGAGGAATGGTACGCGGAACTGGAAGACGCGGCGGGGGAACTGAAGCGGCTGGGACACTTGGAATGAGAACAGCCGTGAACGAAAGAGGGGAAACGCCCTCCGTCTGTCCGCACGCGTCGGGAAGAAACCGGTTACTCTCCTTGCAAGAGGGCGGCCGACGTGCACGACAGCATAAGGATGAGGACGGTTCGTGTCATTGAACGACAGGTCTTGAAAGAATTTTGCTAAACTTTGTTGGACGGCGCGAGGAAATGACGCACTTCTTTGCCATTGGGGAAGACAAGGAGAAGGGCATCGGGCGGTGGAACGACGGAGGAAGTGGCAATGACAGGTTTGCCGTTAGCGTTTTCTATGGGAAACGCGTCAATGCCGCAGAAGAAACGGGAGGGGGCGGACAGCTTTAATCACGGGCTTGTAACTACTGCGACGGAAGCCGGCGCCCGCCGTTGAGGACGGAATTCTTGCAAGCCGGCGCGAACGTTTGCCCCTGAAGACCAAATCCGCCTCGGCTCGCAAGTACGGAGCCGAGGCG
>CAYXQT010000086.1:6947-8974 GCA_964466445.1 uncultured Paraprevotella sp.
ACGTTTGCCCCTGAAGACCAAATCCGCCTCGGCTCGCAAGTACGGAGCCGAGGCGGATTTGGTCTTCAGGAAAAGGCGAAGGACGCTCACGCGTCGATGTTGGCGTAAGTGGCGTTCTGCTCGATGAACTCGCGGCGCGGCCCCACGTCCTCGCCCATGAGCAGGGAGAACACGTAGTCCGCCCCCGCCGCGTCTTCTATGGTGACCTGCTTCAGCAGGCGCGTCTCGGGATTCATGGTGGTCTCCCACAGCTGTTCGGGGTTCATCTCGCCCAGACCCTTGTAGCGTTGCGTGGTCACGCCCTGCTCGGAACCGTTGTTGTACTGTTGCATGAAGCGCAGGCGGTCGGTTTCCGTGTAGCAATACTCCTCCACTTTCCCTTTCTTGCAACGGTAGAGCGGCGGGGTGGCGATGTAGAGGTGTCCTTTCTGGATGAGTTCCGGCATGTAGCGGTAGAAGAGCGTCATGAGAAGCGTGTCGATGTGCGAGCCGTCCACGTCGGCATCGGTCATGATGATTACCTTGTAGTAGCGCAACTTGTCGTAGTTGGCTTCCTTGCTGTCCTCTCCCAAGCCGAAGCGCACGCCGAGCGCCTGTATGATGTTGTTCACCTCCTCGTGCTCGAAAGCCTTGTGCCACATGACGCGCTCCACGTTGAATATCTTGCCGCGGATGGGCAGTATCGCCTGGTATTGGCGGCTGCGCCCCTGCTTGGCGGAGCCGCCCGCCGAGTCGCCCTCCACGATGAACAGCTCGCAGTTGGCGGCGTCCTTGTCCGAACAGTCGGCCAGCTTGCCCGGCATCCCGCTCCCCGACATCGGGCTCTTGCGCTGCACGCTCTCGCGGGCCTTGCGGGCGGCGACGCGGGCCGTGGCGGCCAGTATCACCTTGTCCACTATCAGCTTGGCCTCCTTCGGATGTTCCTCAAGGTAATAGCTCAGGGCTTCGCCCACGGCCTGTTGCACCGCGCCCGCCACTTCGTTGTTGCCCAGCTTCGTCTTGGTCTGCCCCTCGAACTGCGGCTCCGCCACCTTGATGGAGATGACCGCCGTCAGCCCCTCGCGGAAGTCCTCGCCGGAGATGTCCACCTTGTTCTTTTCCAGTTTCTCCAGCTCCTTGGCGTATTCGTCCTCGGCGTATTTCTTGAGCGTGCGGGTCAGCGCGGTGCGGAAGCCCGCCAGGTGCGTGCCGCCCTCTATGGTGTTGATGTTGTTGACGTAGGAATGTATGTTCTCCGTGTAGCCGTTGTTGTACATGACGGCCACTTCGATGGGGATGCCCTGCTTCTCCGTGTTCATGTAAATCACGTCGTCGAAGAGGTGGACGCGGCTGGAGTCGATGTAGCGCACGAACTCCTTCAGGCCGTCCTTGCTGTGGAACTTCTCGCGGCGCGGGTTGCCGTCGTCGTCCTTCTCGCGCATGTCGGTCAGGGTGATGGTGATGCCCGCGTTCAGGTAAGCCAGCTCCCGCATGCGGTTGGCCAGGATCTCGTATTTGAAAGTCGTGGTGATGAAGATGCCGCCGTCCGGCCAGAACTGCTGGCGCGTGCCGCGGAGCGGGGTCTCGCCCACGACCTTGACGGGGTAGAGCGGCTTCCCGCGCTCGTATTCCTGCTGGTAGACCTTACCGTCGCGGAACACCTGCGAGACCATGCGGGAGGAAAGGGCGTTGACGCACGACACGCCCACGCCGTGCAGTCCGCCCGACACCTTGTAGGTGTCCTTGTCGAACTTCCCGCCGGCATGGAGCACGGTCATCACGACTTCCAGAGCCGACTTGTGTTCCTTCTCGTGCAAGTCCACGGGAATGCCCCGCCCGTCGTCCTGCACGGTGACGGAGTTGTCCTCGTTGACGGTGACCTCTATGTGCGTGCAGTATCCGGCGAGCGCCTCGTCGATGGAGTTGTCCACGGTCTCGTAGACCAGATGGTGCAGGCCTTTCTCGCTGATGTCGCCGATATACATTGCCGGACGCTTGCGCACGGCTTCCAGTCCCTCCAGCACCTGGATGTTGCTGGCCGAGTAACC
>CAYXQT010000087.1:0-4332 GCA_964466445.1 uncultured Paraprevotella sp.
GCAATTCCTGCAAATGGATGACGATGTCTTGAGCAATTTGGTCGACTTGCGGGAGGAAAAAGACGGAAGCGACTGCGCAACCGAAGAAGCCGGCACTGCCGGTGAATCTCAAGATACACGCACGGAGACATACGATTACTCATACGGCGAACCATAATTTGTTCCACATCCAACAAGTCTTCCATTACTGAACTATGCGGTCGGACGGGTAAAAACAACGCCACAGGCATCCCGTTCATCGTGAAATCGGTCAAGTCAATTGCGCATCAGGCGAATGCAGGTTGCCGTTCGGGCAGAGTTCGGGCAATCCGGGGCGGCATCCGCCTCATACGGCATTCCCGTCTCCGGCATGCTCCACATGCCGGATGTCTTGGAAAGCGGCGGCGTTTTTCACGGGTTGAAACAAAAACGAATAAATATGTTACACTGCGTAAAATAGGATACACCCGGAATGCGTAACTTTGAGTTGTTGAAAACAGGCACGACAAAAGGTGCGATTTTGACATGACGACGCGATGGACAAACATTTGAAGAAAGCGGGCATGATGCTCCTGCTCCTTGCCGTGTCGGCAGGGGCGGCGGTGCGTGCGGCCGTCAGGCTGCCCAAGCTCGTGAGCGACCGTATGGTGCTCCAGCGTGATACCGAGTTGAAGATTTGGGGCTGGGCCGAACCCGGCGAGAAAGTCACGGTGCGTTTCCGCGGCGAGCATTATTATACGGAAGCCGACGGGGAAGGGAGGTGGAGCGTCATACTGCCTCAGCAACAGCCCGGAGGGCCGTTCCTGATGGAAGTGAACGAGAAAGTGATACGCGACGTGCTCGTGGGCGATGTCTACCTTTGTGGCGGGCAGTCGAACCAGGAGACTCCCATCGAACGCTTGACGGAGAAGTTTCCCGAAATACCAGTGTCGAACAACCACATGATACGCCACTACAAGGTGCCTTATCAGGACGTGGCGGAGGGCACGAGGGAGGAGATAGCCGGTGATGCCGTGTGGCATTCGGCCACGTCGTCCGAGGTCATGAACTGGACTGCCCTGGCTTATTTCTTCGCCGTGGAGGTGTGGAATCGCTATCATGTGCCCGTGGGGATGTTGGTGTCGAGCAAGGGTGGGACGGATATCGAGGCGTGGATCAGCCCGGCGCACTTGAAGGAGTTCCCGAACCTGCTGGCCGCCGGGGAGACCGCACGGAAAGTGGAGGAGGCTTGTCGGGACAAGGGTTCCGGAGTGTGGAACAGGAAAGATTACGACGACGCGGACTGGGCGGAGACCGAAGTGCCCGGCACGTGGGACGAGCGCGGCATCCGGGTGAAAGGTTCCGTGTGGTATCGCAAGACGTTCGACTTGCCGCCTTCGATGGAAGGGCGGCACGCTCGTATCTATATGGGGCGGATGGCCGACGGCGATTCCGTGTTCGTCAACGGACATCTGGTGGGAGCCACGTCGTATTTCGGCCCTCCGCGGAAATACGACATTCCGGCAGGCGTGCTTGTGCGGGGAAAGAACAACGTGACGCTGAAACTCACGGCGACGGGAGGCCATGGCGAAATCGTGCCGGGGAAGCCATACGTGATAAGGGGAGACGAGGATTCCGTCTCGCTCTGCGGCACGTGGAAGTATAAGGTGGGAGCCGACAGGAGCGGCATGGAAGGAGACCTCGCGCGGCTTCGTCGTCAGGAACCGGCATGTTCGGGACTGTATAACGGCATGATTTATCCCCTCCGCGACTGGAAAGTGCGCGGCGTAGTCTGGTATCAGGGAGAGAACAACGTGTCCCGCGCCGGGGAATACGCGAGTCTGCTGAAATCCTTGATAGCGGACTGGCGCGAGACGTGGCGGATGCCGGACTTGCCTTTCCTCTTGGTGCAGTTGCCGGGCTACATGAGAAAGTCCGACCGCCCTGCCGACAGCGGCTGGGCGCGGTTGCGCGAGGCGCAGTCGCAGGTGGCTTCGGAAGTCCCCGGCACGGCGTTGGCGGTGACTTACGACGTGGGCGAATGGAACGACATTCATCCTTTGGACAAGAAAAGCGTGGCGGCGCGGTTGTTCCTCGGCGCACGCAAGCTGGTCTACGGGGAGAAAGTGGCTTGTTCCGGCCCTATATATAAAGGTATGGAGGTGGACGGCGACCACATCGTGATTTCCTTCACGGAAGTGGGGCGCGGACTGTCGAGCCGCGGCGGAGGACTGAGGCATTTCGCCGTGGCGGGGGAGGACGGGAAGTTCGTGTGGGCGGATGCCGTGATCAAGGGCGACAAAGTCGTGGTGAGCGGCAAGGGCGTGAGCCGTCCGGTGGCCGTGCGGTATGCCTGGGGCGACAACCCCTCCGATGCCAACTTGTGCAACAAGGACGGACTGCTGGCATCTCCTTTCCGGACGGATGATTGGTAACGTTAAATGGATTAGTATATGAAAAGAGTGTTCTTGAAGCGCGGGCGGACATGGCTCCGGGCCGTGGCTTTTGTCGTGATGGCGGCGGCAGGTATGAGAGCGTCGGCCGATGTACCGTTGAGGCGTCCGATAACGCCGGAACGTCCCATGTTGTTGGTGCACATCGATACGTGGAATTATCCGGACCCCGAGCGCATCATCGAGATGGTGCCGGAAGATATTCTGCCATACGTGGTGTTCAACATCTCGTTGTCCGCTTCCGACAATGTCTGCGCCGACGGCTATGCCGTGGCGGGTTCTTGGCTGAAGGCGTGCGCCCAAAAGCGGGTGTGGGCCATCGTGCAGTGCGCCAGCGGAGGGCATAGCCGTTTTTCCGACCATGACCTTTCGGTGTACGAGGATTATTTCCGCCGCTATCCGAACTTCCTCGGGTGGAACTTCGCCGAGCAGTTCTGGGGCTTCGGCGAGGAGGGAACGCCGTCGTTCCTGGAACGCTTGTCGCTGTTCGGCGACATATTGAAGATTTGCCACCGCTACGGAGGGTATCTTGTGGTGAGCTTCACTCAGGCTTATTATTCCGCCGACATGATGCCCATAGCCTACATGAAGCGGAACGCGGAAGTCCGCCGCCTGTTGACGGAACACCCCGAACACTTCATCTGCTGCGAGAAGTACACGATGCAGGATGGTTTCTACGACATCGAGAGCAACTGCCTCGGAGCTTACCTCGGAGGCTACGCCGGGAACTACGGGATTCGTTTCGACGACTGCGGATGGTCGCCTACCGACGGGAACAACTCGACGGAAGACGATGCCGAAAAGTATCCTTTCGTGAAGGCGGCGGGGGCGATTCCCATCATGGAACATGTGATGCTGACGGGGGAGACGGTCATCGACGGCCCCGAACTGATCTGGACGGACGTGTCGCGTGAAGTCGGCAAGTCCGTGACCCCCGACGGATACACGCGCCGCAATTGGGATTGGTATCCGCAATACGTCAACATCCAGATGGACGAGTTCCGCAAGATTCTGGACGGGACGGTGCGCATCCTTACCCGCGAGGAAGTCGTGGACCGCACGAAGATTTGCCTGCAAAACGACGTGAACGACGGGACGTTCAACAGCTATCTGACCCCCGCCACGCTGTTCGACGGGCTTTACCGCCCCGACTGCGACCGCGACCGCCCGGACGGCAACCCGTGGCTGGAAAACAAATGGTGGATGAAAGTCACGGGACGCTATCCCACGATTCCGCAAGTGTATGACTTGCTGGACGACACGGCCAAGAAACTCCAGGTGGTGAAAGTTTCGGAGTATGGCAGTCGCTGGCCGAACGTGGCGGCCAAGGTAAAGGAGCTCGACGCGCTTTTCCCGCAGGAATATACGGGGGACATCTATGCGGCACACGCGGAAAACACGTGGATGACCTACAACCCTTACCAGTATGAGGACAAGACCACGAACGGGGTGCGCACACGCTACATCTCGAATCGGCGTGCGGCGGGCACCATTCCTTTCCTATATAATACGGCGGACAGCATATCCTTCGACTTTTCTCCTTACGCCATGACCGTGATGAAGGAATATCCCGACAGCGTGACGCTCTACATGAGCAACTATCGCTTGAGCGACGACAACAGTCTGACGGAAGCGCAGAACGCCGAAGACACGGTGCGCATATACGGCTCCACCTCCGAGCCCGTCGTGAAATGGCATGACCGCGCGCGTCACCGTGCCAGTGAAGTGAAACCCACGTGGGAGGGCGGCGTGCTGACGCTGGTGGTGAGCCACAACGGCCCCGTGGAGCTGTGCGTCGAGAGCAAGGGCGCGGCAACCGGACGCCTGACGCAGTGGACTCCGGCGCGGATAGAAGTGCCGGAACGCCCGTCCGTCTATGCCGGCACATTGCAATACGAGGCCGAATTTTTCGACTACCAAT
>CAYXQT010000087.1:4432-8919 GCA_964466445.1 uncultured Paraprevotella sp.
CCATCCGGGTTACCAAGGTCAGGGGTTCGTGGAAATGGGAACGGACACTCGTGCTTCTATCCGCGACACGGTGACGGTGCCGCGCAAGGGCACTTATACTCTGACCGTCCGTTACCTGCTGACGAGCGGGAACGTGCGCATGCAATTGAACGTGAACAACAAGCGGCAATTCCTGAATTTGGGTTCCAAGGGAAACGCATGGGCTGAAATGTCCGTGGAGACGGAACTCAACGCAGGGGCGAACAAGGTGGAACTGAAGTTCGTCCCGTCCGCCGCTCCCGCGAACGTGCTGATAGACTGCATCAAGATAGACCGCGCGAACGCTTACGTATATGACTTTGAAGACGACGCGGCCGGCACGTCGGCCACGGAACCCGCCGCGGCGATGTTGACGCTGGCGGGAGGCGAGGCCGGCGTGGTGGCCATAGAAGAAGGACAGGCCTTGCATGCTTACAGTGCCGGCTCCGGCGGGATGGGGCAGGCCGTGTTGGACTTGTTCCCCCGTGATGCCGTCGATTACAGCGTGTCCTGGCACCAGTTGGAAGGCGGCGCGGGCATGTTGCTCCGCGGCGGTTACCTGTTCCTCGTGCGGGAGGACAAGGCTTCCGTCGCCGCGGTCGAGAAGGACGGGGACGGCACGTTGCGGGTCGGGCGGACGCTCGGTGAAGGCGACAGACCCGAAGGCGTGGCTTATTTCCGCGCGACTCTGCAAGGCGCGAAACTGTACTTCGACGGATCCGAAGACGGCGAACAGTGGCAGGAGATGTTTTCCGCCGAAGACGCCACGTTCTCGTCCGGCGAAACGCGCCTTTGCTGGGAGGCTCCCATGACGGTTGACGACATAAGGTTCTACAACACGGGACTTACGCTGTCCCAGACCGACTTGGAGGACATCAACATGACGTATGGCGGGACAAACGCAGTCGTCCGCAGTCTGGACATCAGCGGAACGGACTTGTCGGACGACGTGAACCTCTCCGTGGAAGGCGGAGCCTTCGAGCTTTCGCTCGATTCCGCAGGTGAATATTCCTCCGCGCTGACCATCGCTTCCGACCTCTTGACGGATGCCGGCGGGGCGGTACGCGTGTTTGTCCGGTTGAAGCCGGAACTGGCCGTCGGCGACTACGAGGGAACGCTGGATGTCGCCTCCTCTCATATAGAGACCCGCACGGTGAACCTGAAAGGAAGTGTAACGCCCGGAACTTACGCCACCATGTACGACTTCGAGAGCGACGAGGTTTCTTCCGGGGCTTCCAATCCGCCGGCCGACGGGATTTCCTGCGGCGCGGGCAACTCCTGCACGGCGGGCGTGGCGGACTATACGGATTCGGAAAACCGCACGAGCAAGGTGTTACGGGTGTACTCCGCGAACAGCGCCCACGGCACCGGCGTGTTGAACTTGGAACGCTTTACGCGCAAGAGTACGGACTACAGCGTGACGTGGCGGCAAGTGGTGACTTCGTCGGGCGACTACAAGAACGGGGTCATTCTCCGCGGCGACACGGCCACGGTAGGCAACGCGGGGCAAGGCTACACGCCGGGCATCATGGCCGGTTATTACATGAACGTGTACAACCGCGGAGGAGCTACCGACTTCCGCATTTACAAGTCCACGGATTCGAAAGAATTGAAGATGTTCAACAGCGCAAGCACGTCCTTGTCGGCCTCTTCCGGGAAAAGTATCTGGTATCGGGCTTCGGTGTCGGGAGCTTCCAAAGTGGCGTTGAAGATAGAGTACTCCACCGACGGGAAGAGCTGGCAGACCGGGACTTCCACCACGGACGAAGGGGGAGACTTCCTGCAAGGTGCCACGCAATTCGTGTGGGGCTTGGACGCATCCCGAAACAATTTCCTCATAGACGACATATCGTTCGAGGGCATCACGTATGACGAAAACGTCGCGACGGGGATACACGAGACAGGGGAATCGACGGCCACCGTGGTACGCGAAGAGTACTTCGACTTGTCCGGACGCAGAATCCGTCCGGGAGACAGGACGACGGGCGTGGTCATCCGCCGCAGTTGGTTGTCGGACGGCACGGTCAAGGTGGACAAAGTATTGAGACGGTAAGTTGCGGCGCAAGGCGGGGGAAGAGCCGGGCTTGTTCGAGTTCTTCCCTCGCACGGCCCGCAGGAGGCGAAGCCAATTCTTTCAGACGAAAGACGGCACGCGATGCGATGTCAGTGCCGTTCTCCGTCCTGGATATTAAAAAGAACGAAATTCAATGGAAATGAAGAAGATGATTTTGAGGAGAAGCCGCCGGGCGGCATTGTGGTGCGCCGTCGCGTTCTGTCCGTGGGTCGCGGGGGCGCAGACGGACGGCGGGGAGTATGTGTACCACGGAGCCGGAAACCCCTACCTCCCGTTGTGGGAGCACCTGCCGGACGGCGAGCCGCGGGTGTTCGAAGACCCCGACAACCCCGGGAAATACCGCGCCTACATCGTCGGCTCCCACGACTTGCGGTTGACAAGCTATTGCGGAGCGGACATCCGGATGTGGTCCGCCCCCGTGGAGGACTTGTCGAGCTGGCGCGATGAAGGCTCCGTCTTCACTTACTTCGCCGGAGGGCAGTGGGATGTGATGTACGCGCCGGATCTCGTGGAAGTGCGGCGCAAGGACGGGAAAAAGGAATACTACCTGTATCCGCACAGCCGGGGACACAAGCGGGAAGCGATGGTAACCAAAGGCGACCGTCCCGACGGGCCTTTTGTCCCCGTGAACTTGAACGCCGACGGCACGGAAGCCGTTCCGGGGAGCATTCTGGGCTTCGACCCTTCCGTCTTCATCGAGCAGGTCACCGACCCTGGCGACCCCGACTACGACATCGGATTCAGGGCTTACGGCTACTGGGGTTTCCAACGTTCTTCGGCGGCGCAGCTCGATCAGGAGACGATGTACTCCGTCCGTCCGGGGACGGAAGTGATTCCGTATTTCATGCCGGCCGGGACTCCGGAGGGAGGTGTCCGCGATCCGGAGGGCACTGCTTACCCGTGCCTTTTCGAAGGGCAGAATCCCAAGGACTTCAACTTTTTCGAGGCCTCTTCCATCCGCAAAGTGGGAAACAAGTACGTGATGGTCTACAGCGGATATTCCGGCCCGGACTACGGGTTGGGCAACACCAATTCCACCTTGCGTTACGCTTACGGCGACACGCCGCTGGGTCCCTGGAAGAGCGGCGGCGTGCTCGTGGACTCCCGCGCCCCGGTCTTGAATCAGGATGGTTCCGCGTTGCAGACCTCCAACGCCGGCCATAACACGCACGGCAGCATCGAGCAAATCAACGGACAATGGTACGTGTTCTACCACCGTCCGCCGCGCGGCTTCGGCTTTGCGCGTCAGGCCATGGTAGCCCCGGTACGAGTGACGTGGGACGAGAAGCCGGTGGCCAAGGGCGGCGAGGTGTCTATCCGCGCCTACGACCCGTATGCCAAGGGGAACGTATTGACCGTCAAGGACAAGCGCGGACACGAATACAAGGGAGCGGAAGTCACGTCGGAGGGCTTCCATGTGTTCGGCCTCGACCCGTACCGGTACTATTCCGCCGGCATCGCCTGCTACTTGTCCGACGTGCGGCTTCAGCAGGATGCTTGGGACGTGTGGGACGACCACGCGCCGGTAGCCGGGATGAAGGACGGGAATATCATAGGATATAAGTACTTTGGCTTCGGAGGACTGAAGACGGATCGGTTAGGCCTGAAAGCTTTCGAGGGGACGAAGAAAGGGAACCGGACGGTCTTCAATCTCTTCCTGACCCCGAAGACTTCCAAGGCTTTCAAGGTGAACGTCTGGTTGGACGGGCCTTGGGACAACGCCGTGTGGAAAGGAAAGAAGATAGGAGAGATACAAGTGGCCGCCGGTTCCGCGCAGGAGGTCACGCAGTTCACCGCGGACGTGTCTTCGGCCGTGGACGGATTGGGAGGAAAGCATGCCATCTATTTGGTGGCAAAGGGCGGCGACGGAGAGGTGCTCTTCGATTTGGCCGGTTTGGGGTTCAGCTCGGTGGAGAAAAAGATAGTCCGCCCTGTCGTACCTTCCGTCGGCATATCGGTTGACGGGAAAGCCATCGAACTGCCGAAGACCCCCGTGCGCTCCACCAACGCCAACGGCATCACGGATTGCAGGACGTATGAAGTCTTGTACGTGCTTCCTTCCGAGACCTCGCCGTTGCCCGAAGTGTCGGCATCTTCCGACGACAAGGACGTGAAGGTGGAGGTCAGGCAAGCTTTTCCGGGGTCGGAAACGGCAGTAGTGACGTTCGACTACCGGGGCATGGTCAAGACTTATAAAGTAGTGTTTTCCCGTGCTTTCGTGGTGATGGGGAACAAGTAGGAAAATCCGCGCCGGGCTTGTGTTCCGTATCCCGGATGTAAATCGAGTAGGAGGTAAACACTAATCATAAGGTGTTTACTTCCTATTTTCGTGTCGATTTTCTGATTTATAGTAAAAGACAAAACCCCTTGGAAAAACCGTAAGGATTCGTAACTT
>CAYXQT010000088.1:0-8874 GCA_964466445.1 uncultured Paraprevotella sp.
GTTCCAGGGCTTGATTTGCTTGAAGAAATCGTTGCCCTTGTTGTCCACAAGGATAAACGCCGGGAAGTCCTCCACTTCTATTTTCCAGATGGCCTCCATGCCCAATTCGGGGTATTCCACGCACTCGATGCTCTTGATGTTGTCCTGCGCGAGGATGGCCGCCGGGCCGCCTATGGAACCGAGGTAGAAACCGCCGTGCTTCTTGCAGGCGTCGGTCACGGCCTGGCTGCGGTTGCCCTTGGCCAGCATGACCATGGAGCCGCCGCGGCTCTGGAACAAGTCCACGTAGGGATCCATGCGGTTGGCCGTAGTCGGGCCCATGGAGCCGCACGCCATTCCCTTCGGGGTCTTGGCGGGGCCGGCATAATAGATAGGATGGTCCTTGATGTATTGCGGCAAGTCCTCGCCGCGGTCGAGGCGTTCCTTCAGCTTGGCGTGGGCGATGTCGCGCCCCACGATAATCGTGCCGTTCAAGGACAGGCGCGTGGCCACCGGGTATTTGTCCAATTGCGCCAGGATTTCCTTCATCGGGCGGTTCAAGTCCACGCGCACCACGTCGCCTTCGCCCGCCCGGCGCAGTTCTTCCGGAATCAGTTCGCCCGGATTGCCGTCGAGCTTCTCTATCCAGATGCCGTCCCTGTCGATTTTGCACTTGATGTTGCGGTCGGCCGAGCAGGACACGCCCAGGCCCACCGGGCAAGACGCGCCGTGGCGCGGCAGGCGGATGATGCGCACGTCGTGCGCGAGGTACTTTCCGCCGAACTGCGCCCCGAGGCCTATCTTATGCGCCTCTTCCAAGACGAGCTTTTCAAGCTCCACGTCGCGGAAGGCACGCCCCGTGGCGTCGCCCGTGGTCGGCAGGTTGTCGTAATAATGCGTGGAAGCCAGCTTCACCGTGAGCAGGTTCTTCTCGGCGGAAGTGCCGCCGACGACGAACGCGATGTGATAGGGAGGGCAGGCGGCCGTGCCGAGGCTCTTCATCTTCTCAATCATGAACGGCACCAGGGTAGCCGGGTTGAGGATGGCTTTCGTCTCCTGATACAGGTAAGTCTTGTTGGCGGATCCGCCGCCTTTGGTCACGCACAGGAAGCGGTACTCCATGCCCTCGGTGGCCTCGATGTCGATTTGCGCCGGGAGGTTGCACTTGGTGTTGACTTCTTCGTACATGCTCAACGGGGCGTTCTGGCTGTAACGCAGGTTCTCCTCGGTGTAAGTCTTGTAGACGCCTTTCGACAAGGCCTCCTCGTCGCAATAACCGGTCCACACCTGCTGGCCCTTTTCGCCGTGGATGATGGCCGTGCCGGTGTCCTGGCAGAAAGGGAGGACGCCCTTGCATGCCACTTCGGCATTGCGCAGGAACGTCAGCGCCACGTACTTGTCGTTGTCGCTCGCTTCGGGGTCGCGCAGTATCTTCGCCACTTGCTCGTTATGGGAGCGTCGCAACATGAACGACACGTCGCGGAACGCCGCGTTGGCCATCGCCGTCAATCCCTCCGGCGCCACCTTCAGCACGGGGCATCCTTCGAACTCGCCGACCGACACGTAGTCCTTGGTCAGCAAATAATATTCAGTGTCGTCCCTGCCCGTCTGGAACATCGGGGCGTACTTGAACTCGGGTGCATTTGCCATAATCGTTTCGTTTTAAAATATTTTGTTTGTCCTGTTATGCAAAGATAGTGCAAATCGGGGCAAAACGCCAATCTTGCCTCGGATTTTTGCAGGGAGACGGCCTGTTTCGTCAAAAGACGGCACTTTTCCGCTTCTATGCCTCCTCTTCCTCATATTTCTCGAAGAGGAAATCGTTGTAGGGGTACTTCCGCACGTGGAGCTCGCGCACCTTGTCATACAGCACGCTCTTCAACACTTCCAAGTTGGTCTTCTCGCGGGCCGAGATGAAAACGCAGTCGTTGCCGCAACGGGCCATCCAAGTCTTCATCAGGTCGCCCAACGGCACGTTCTCTTTCGTGGCCGGGGTCAGGTCGTCTTCGTCCTTCTCCACCCAGCGGTAAGCGTCCGTCTTGTTGAAGACAATCATGCAGGGCTTGTCGCTGCACCCCAGGTCGCCCAATGTCTTCTCCACCACCTGAATCTGCTCCTCGAAGTCGGGATGGGCGATGTCCACCACATGGAGCAGGAAATCGGCCTCGCGCACCTCGTCCAACGTGCTCTTGAAGGAGTCCACCAGGTCGGTCGGCAATTTCCGGATGAAGCCGACCGTGTCGGACAGCAGGAAAGGCAGGTTGTCGATGATGACCTTGCGCACCGTGGTGTCGAGCGTGGCGAACAGCTTGTTCTCGGCAAACACCTCGCTTTTCGACAGCAGATTCATCAGCGTGCTCTTCCCCACGTTGGTGTAGCCCACCAGAGCCACCCGGATCATGCGTCCGCGGTTGCCCCGCTGTGTCGTCTTCTGCCGGTCTATGTCCGCCAGACGCTGCTTGAGAAGCGACATGCGGTTCAGGATGATGCGGCGGTCCATCTCCAGCTGTGTCTCGCCCGGGCCGCGCAACCCCACGGAACCTCTTCCTCCGCCGGAGCCGGAACCGCCGCCCTGGCGCTCCAAGTGCGTCCACAAACGTTGCAGCCGGGGAAGCATGTAACGGTACTGGGCCAGTTCCACTTGCGTCTTGGCGTTCGCCGTCTTGGCACGCATGGCGAAAATATCGAGAATCAGCGACGTGCGGTCGAGTATCTTGACTTTCAGTTCCTTCTCTATGTTGCGCATTTGCTTGGCGGAGAGCTCGTCATCGAAAATCACCAGTCCGATTTCCCGTTCCGCCTCTTCTTCCGCCTCTATGTACGCGCGAATCTCCTGCAACTTCCCGATGCCCACATACGTCACGGAGTTGGGGCCGTTCACTTTCTGCGTGAACCGCTTCACCGTCACGGCGCCGGCCGTAAGGGCAAGGAACTCCAGTTCATCCAAATATTCGTTCGTCTTGCGTTCGTCCTGCGCTTGCGTAATCAGGCCGACCAGCACCGCCCTTTCGTCCTGCGCGTCGGAAACCACAAATTCTTTCATCCAAAAGCCTTTCTTTATTTCGGGACAAAAATACATAAAACCCCGCCGGAAAACAAACGGAAAGGCAGGATTTCGAGCATACCCGCGCCGGCATGCTCCGCTCCCGCGTGCCGGCGCGACACGCCCGGGAAAACGGGAAAGAGACCGCGCGGACGCGACCTCTTTTCCATTTCAAGCCGGGGAGTTCCCGCAAGGGGCAAAGACGCGCCCCCTCCTTCCCCGCGTGGGGAATCGCCTCATCTCACCTGAATGACCAGATACTTGCTTGCGCCCCAAAAGGTATCGGGCGCCGTGATATGCAACACATACTGCCCGCTGTTGTCTTTCTCCAGCCTGTAAGAGCCGGCCGGATGGTTGGTCAGCAGCTTGGCGTTCTTGGAATACAGCTTGATTTCCTTGTCGCGGCGGATGTCCACTTTCGTGAAATAATCCTTGTTGAAGTCGTTGTTCCTCAGCACGTCGCCGTCGCTCAATATCTTCTGCTCCTTCAGCTCGGACTTCGTGCCGAACACGTACCACGCCGTGTGAATCTGCTTGTCCTGCTCCGCCATTGTCTGGCTCTTGGCCTTGTTCTCTTCCGTCAAGGTGTTCACGTTCTCGTTCAGGGACGTGATGGTGTCGTTCTTTTGGGCTATCACGATGTCCTTTTCAGCCAGTTTCGCCTCCAGTTCCTGCACTTTATGCTGTTGTTCCTCAAGCTGCGCGGACAAGTCGTCCACCAACTTCTGCAGTTTCTCGCTCCCGATGGTGCTCGTGCGGAGCTTCTCTTTCAACTGGTTAATCTTCTCGCGGTTCTGCGCCATGGCATCCTGAATGTACTCCATGTTCTCTCTGATGGACTCCTTGTCGGTTTCCAGCTCCACGTCCCCGTTGTTCACGGTAATGCGCCCCTCGGCCTCGTTGATGCGGCGGAAGCCCTCCTGGACTTCGTTCACGATGCCCATGATTTCATTCAACTTGGAATCCTTTTCGCTGATGACCTCCATCAACGAGTCCCGTACCTCGACAGGGACCTTCTCTTCCTTGTCCGCACTGTTGTTGCATGCGGTCAACGCCGCCGCACACGCCACACATAAAAAAATCTTTTTCATAAGTTTCTGTTTTTATCCGTTCATGTCCTTTCCTTATTCTCTTTCTCTTCGCACCCGGCCAGCACGATGACGAACTCCCCGCGCGGTTCCGTTCCCGCGAAACGGGCCGCCACTTCCTCCAGCGTCCCCCGCACGCACTCCTCATGCACCTTGGAAATCTCGCGGCACACGGCGACCCGGCGTTCCGGCCCGAAAGTCTCGACGAACTGCGCCAGCGTCTTGACCAAGCGGCGAGGCGATTCGTAAAACACAAGTGTCCTGGGCTCCGGGCGCAAGGCCGCCAGACGTGCGGCCCGCCCTTTCCTGACCGGGAGGAAGCCTTCAAAGCAAAAGCGGTCGCAAGGAAGCCCCGAAGCGACCAGCGCCGGCACGAAAGCCGTGGCGCCCGGCAGGCAGACCACCTCCGCGCCGGCCTTCACGGCTTCACGCGCCACCAGAAAGCCGGGGTCGGAAATGCCCGGTGTGCCGGCATCGGACACGACCGCCACCGTCTCCCCGGCATTCAGACGGGCGACCACGCCGGAAACCGCCTGATGCTCGTTGAACTTGTGGTAAGACGACATCGCGTTCCTTATTTCAAAATGCTTCAGCAGGATACCCGTCGTGCGCGTGTCCTCCGCCAGTATCAAATCGGCTTCTTTCAATATGCGCAAAGCACGATATGTAATGTCTTCCAGGTTCCCCACGGGGGTAGGTACCAAATACAAGATTCCCATCGGTCTGCCGTCTTTATGGACAAAAGTAAGAATAAAACGTTATCCGCCGCACTACCTGCGCCAATATTTAACAGATGTTTGCGAAATTGTCTCTTTTTTCATCCTCTTCCCCTCCCCGCATCCTTGTTTTCCGGGCGAAACAGTGCGCGTCCCGGCGCGAGCGGAACAGAAAACCGCGTTTTCATTTGCCACTGCGCCCTCCTTTCATTATTTTTGCGGAGAATTACTCGCAAACCTATCCACACATGAGTCCGATGACCGAACGAAACGGGGAAATGATGCGCAGAGGGCGGATTGAAGTCATCTGCGGTTCCATGTTCTCCGGCAAGACCGAAGAACTGATCAGGAGATTGAGACGGGCCGAGTTCGCCCGCCAAAGCGTAGAAATATTCAAGCCGTCCATCGACACGCGCTATGCCGAGCAAGACGTGGTGTCGCACGAGGGGAATTCCATCCCCTCCACGCCCGTGGATTCTTCCGCCAGCATCCTGCTGCTCGGTTCGGACACGGACGTAGTGGGCATAGACGAAGCGCAGTTCTTCGACGAGAACCTGATTGACGTGTGCAACGAGCTGGCCGACCGCGGCACGCGCGTGATCGTGGCGGGACTGGACCTGGACTTCAAGGGCGTGCCTTTCGGCCCCATGCCGGGGTTGTGCGCCGTGGCGGACGAAGTGACCAAGGTGCACGCCATCTGCGTGCATTGCGGCGCGCTGGCATACGTGTCCCACCGCACGGTGGACGTCGAGAAGCGGGTGCTTCTGGGAGAACAGACGGCATACGAGCCGCTCTGCCGCACCTGCTACCGGAAAGCGACGGAAAAGGATAACCTGAAACGCCAGGCATAGCCCGCGCCTCGTCATGTTTGAAAAAGAAATAACGTTCGACCGGTTCATCCGGGGACTGCTGGCCGTGGCGGGGCTGGGACTGGCCATATACGCGCTCGGCCTGCTCAAGGCGGTGCTGTTGCCGTTCTTCGTGGCGTGGTTCCTTGCCTACATGATATACCCCGTGGTGAAGTTCTTCCAGTACAGGCTTCACTTCCATAACAGGTTCCTGTGCATCGCCATTACCTTGCTGCTGATATTGGCGGCCATAGCCGGGTTCTTTTGGCTTGTCATCCCGCCGGCCATCGCGGAGCTCATGAAGTTCCACGGCTTAGTCACCGACTTCATCAAGGAAACGGGCAACTCGCCCTTTGCCCGCGACATAGAATCCTACCTGCAAAAACACATCAACCAGAACACCGTCATACAGCTGTTCCATGAAAACAACATCGTGGAAGCGCTGAAAGTCGCGGTACACCAGATTTGGAGCCTGCTGACGCACACCATAAGCCTCCTCTTGGTCATACTCAACGCCTGCATCACCCTGCTCTATCTGTTTTTCATACTGCTGGACTACGAAAAGATTTCCGACGGGTGGATCAAGCTGATACCGAAGCGCAGCAGGCACTTTGCTTCCGCCCTGATAGAGGACGTGCGGCACGGGATGAATTCCTATTTCCGCGGGCAGGCGTTGGTGGCCTTTCTGGTAGGCATCCTGTTCAGCGCGGGATTCCTCATCATCGACTTCCCGCTCGCCATCGGCCTGGGCATGTTCATCGGCGTCCTGAATCTCGTGCCTTACATGCAAGGCTTCGGCATCATCCCCACCGTCTTGCTCGCCCTGCTAAAGGCCAACGACACCGGGGAGAATTTCTGGTTGATTATACTTCCGGCTTGCATCGTCTTCATCGTCGTGCAAAGCATACAGGACGCGTTCCTCGTCCCCAAGATCATGGGCAAGCTCATGGGGCTGAACCCCGCCGTCATCCTGCTGTCCTTATCCGTGTGGGGCTACCTGTTAGGCCTCATCGGCCTCATCATCGCACTCCCCCTGACGACCCTCCTGCTTTCCTATTATCGCCGCTTCATAGAGCGCGACGAACGCAAAGCCACGCCTGCCGAAGAAAGGCTGAACGAACGCCCCATGCCTTCCCGCGCCTTTTCCGGCCTCCCCGACACTGCCCCACCCTCAGCCGCGGCTCCCGACCGCAACGGCGAACCCACGCCAAGCGATGGACAAAGGCGCGCTTCCGGAAACGGGGAAAACTTTTCCGCGGAGGGGAAAAAGGATTAAAAAGGCGTCATCCCCGCGAAGCCATGAAGACGCAGGCAACCGAGGGGAAGCGTGTTTTTAACCCAAAAGAAGCCAAAGGACGGTGCGACCGGATGCAAGGCCGAGTCCGCTCGGGCTTTGCCGAGGCACAGCCTGTTCTCGGCGAAGTCAAAGACGACGAAACGCCCGGCATGACTGCTCCCGCCGTCCACGGACGGATGCCCGTCCGGTACTCCGACCAAGGACAAGTCAAGCCGGCATATATGCCGACTGTCTGCGGATGATTGCCCACGCCCTTTCCTATCAAGCGAAACCACCTTTCTGCCCACGCGGGAAACATCCTCGCCCAAACCGGGAAACCCTTTAGCCTGCGGCATGACACAAGCCGCGCCCCGGCAATCCGGACTTAAGCCATGGGAGCGGTACGACAGCCGCCGTCCCGCTCCCACGCCGCCGCACGGCGTTTACCATTTCACCGGGGCATCCAGAATCGTCCCGTCCGCAGCGTCCTCGTCCGTAAACGTGCAGCCACGGTATTGCACACAAAGCATCACCAAAGGCGACGTGCCGTTGTTGCGCACGGAACGCTTTCCGTCAGGAGCCACGCGCACCACGCTGCCCTCCCTCACGGGGAACACCTTCCCGTCCACCTGAAACTCGCCTTCGCCTTTCAGGAAGAAATAAAGTTCTTCATGCAACTTATGGGTATGCAGAAACCCCGTTTCCGTCCCGGGCGCGAACGTCTGGAACGAGAACTCTCCTCCGGTCGCCCCGCATGCGGCACCGCCGAACACCTTTCCCGGAATCTTCGTTTCCGGGCCAAGTTCCAACACGTAATCGCCCAAGTCGTCCAAACGTCCCAACTCGACGGCAGTGAAATTCTCCGCCGCGGCAATCTGTCCAATCTGTTTCATCTTACACCTATTTTATATATTGATAACTACATTTCGGCCGGCTTCCCTGCCCCGGCCTTTCTCACGTGGCAAAGATACGACGATTATCCCTATCGGGAAAGTAGGTACTTATATTTCAATAAGTGAGCGGAAAGTAACCTTAGCTGATAATGAGCCACATGAAAAAACTCTTTCAGGCAAAAATTTTTTGCCCGCGAGGGAGAGTTTCCTTACCTTTGCGGAGTATTCGGACTTTCACCTCATTCTCATGGACAAGACTACCGTGACAGACGCGACGTATCCGGATTGTCCCATACGGAACATCCTCGCGCGAATCAGCGACAAATGGTCCCTGCTGACGATGTACACCCTCGAGCGGGCCGGAAAAGAATCCTTGCGCTTCAAGGAACTGCAACGGAAAATCCCCGATATTTCGCAGAAGATGCTGACCGTCACGCTACGCACCCTCGAAGAAGACGGTTATGTGACCCGCACGGTCTATCCCGAAGTCCCTCCCCGCGTGGAGTACGCGCTCACGGCAAGGGCGAAATCATTGCTTCCGCACGTCAACGCCTTGATAAGATGGGCCGCGGAAAACAGGGAAGCCATCATGAAAGACAGGAAGGCCGCCCGCGGCAGGTAGATGACCGCGCGACGACAGGGCTACGAAGTCCTAACAGAAGCGCAACGTTTTCATGCAAAGAGAACTCCTGAGGCATGAAAGACACGGCAGGGTTGTCATGGGTTCAAGACAAAAAAGCCCCGCCGCCCTTTCCGCCACGCTCCGAGGGCGGCGGGAGGAGGTTGCACTTCCATCTTGAACCTATGTTACGAAAAAAACCGCAAATCCCTTGCCCGTTCCCGGAAAAAGCCGTACCTTTGCTCCCGCAATTAAGTGTCATGGTACATGACTGGAGCCGATTCGTTAGCTCAGCTGGTAGAGCACAACACTTTTAATGTTGGGGTCTTGGGTTCGAGCCCCAAACGAATCACTTTTCGGCTTCCGGAATTCGGTTAACCGCTGGTTTGGCACAGGCAAAGAGTTCGGTCGT
>CAYXQT010000089.1:0-8839 GCA_964466445.1 uncultured Paraprevotella sp.
AAGCCGCGACCGCAGGGCCGAACCGGAAAAAGCCGTTTTCATTTGTCTTTACGCCCGCCTTGCACTATCTTTGTATCTTAAATGGTGCTTATGCGGAAACTTTTGTACAGCTTGGCGGGGGGAATCATCATGGCGTTGCTGGCTGCTTGCTCGGCAACGAAATTCATACCCGAAGGCGAGTACATGCTGGAAAGCGTTTCCGTGAAAACAACGGATAAGGCACTTGATGTCACGCCGTTGAAAGGATATATCCGCCAGCATCCCAACTCCAAGTGGTTCAGTTTGCTGAAAGTCCCTATGGGACCTTATGCCCTGTCCGGGCGGGACACGACAAGGCGCGTCAACCGCTTTTTGCGGCGGATAGGGGAGGCTCCGGTAATCTTCGACACGGTGCAGGCCAACCGTGCGGGGGAGAGCATGCTGGCGGCCGTGAGCAACATGGGGTTTCTTCATGCCCGGGTGAACCAGCGGCGCGTGGTGAAAGGGAAGAAGGTGAAACTGAGGTACGAAATCGTGCCGGGAGAGCGGTATAGGGTGAGGAACATCCGTTACCTCGTGGAGGATTCTGCGGTGGAGCGCATCGTCCGCGAGTATGTCCCGTACTCATCCCTGCGGCCCGGGATGCCTTTCGACCTGAACGTGCTGGACGGGGAGCGCGGCCGCATCAGCAGCCGTTTGCAGAACAGCGGATACTACAAGTTCAACAGGGAACATGTCCGGTTTGAGGCGGACACGTGCGCGGGAAGCCGGGAGGCGGACTTGGACGTCGTGATACCCTTGTACCGTGCGTCGGCGGAAAGCGAGCCGGAACCCCACCGGCGTTACAGAATCCGCTCCGTCTCCTTTTCCAGTGACGCGGGGGCTTTCGACGCCGGTCGCGATACCTCCCGGACGGACAGCATGGTCTACCGGGGCTTCCCCATCTATTACAAGCGCAAGCCGGCTTTCCGCCCTTCGGTCTTTACCAATAACAACGCTATCAAGCCGGGAGACCTGTACCGGGAACGCGACGTGCAGCGGACTTACGGCAATTTCGGCCGGTTGGGAGCCGTGATGTTTTCCAATGTCAAGATGACGGAGAACGATTCCCTGCCGGATATGCTGGACGGGCTCGTGACCGTGCACGCGGACAAGCCGCGTTCGCTGGGGATGGAGTTGGAAGGCACCAACTCGGCAGGCGACCTGGGGGCGGCCCTGCTTCTGACTTACCAGAACCGGAATCTGTTCCGGGGATCGGAACTGCTGTCCTTGAAACTGCGCGGGGCGTTCGAGGCCATTACCGGCTTGGAAGGGTACAGCGACCAGAATTATATGGAAGTCAGCGTGGAAGCCGGTCTGACGTTCCCGAATTCAAGGCTGTTCCGCTTCCACGGGCGGGACCGCGGATCGACACGTGCCACTTCGGAGGTCTCTCTTTTGTATGATTCCCAGAACCGTCCGGAGTTTCACCGGCGCGTTTTGGCTTCCGCCCTTCGTTATCGTTGGCAAAGCCCGAACGGCCTGCTCCGCCACCGCATCGACCTCGTAGACCTGAACTATGTGTTCATGCCGTGGATTTCCGAGACGTTCCGCAAGGATTACCTGGAAGACGAGACCGACCGGAACGCCATTCTGCGCTATAATTACGAGAATCTTTTCATCATGCGCGTAGGGTATAGCCTTACCTACAATTCGCAGCGCAACGCGGCGGGTGCCGAGGCCTACGGCGGCGACGCCCTGGGCATCCGCTTTAACGTGGAATCGGCGGGCAACGTGCTGTACGGATTCTCTAATCTTTTCGGGACGAACCGGGACAGGCAAGGGCAATATACGTTGTTCAACATAGCGTATGCGCAGTATCTGAAAGGCGATTTTGACGTAAGCAAGAGTTTCCGTTTCGACGACCGCAACTCCCTGGCCTTGCACCTCGGCATAGGGGTGGCCTATCCCTACGGAAATTCCACCGTCTTGCCTTACGAGAAACGGTATTTCAGCGGGGGAGCCAACAGCGTGCGGGGATGGTCGGTCAGGGAACTGGGTCCCGGACGTTTCACGGGAGGAGACGGGCGCATCGACTTC
Source organism: uncultured Paraprevotella sp. (assembly GCA_964466445.1). Taxonomy (GTDB): domain Bacteria; phylum Bacteroidota; class Bacteroidia; order Bacteroidales; family Bacteroidaceae; genus Paraprevotella. Next base: position 2,059 of record CAYXQT010000089.1, read on the forward strand.
ATCAACCAGACCGGCGACATTAAACTGGACATAAACGCGGAATACCGCACTTATCTGTTCTGGAAATTGCACGGGGCTTTCTTTGTGGACGGCGGCAACATCTGGACTGTCCGCGATTATGCCGAGCAACCCGGCGGGCAATTCCGCATGCGGAGTTTCTGGCGGGAGATAGCCGTGTCTTACGGGCTGGGGTTCCGTTTGAATTTCGATTATTTCATCTTGCGGCTGGACGGGGGCATGAAAGCCGTTCATCCGGCGTATGGCGACACCCGGCGCCATTACCCGATTATCCATCCGGACTTCAAGCGGGATTTCACTTTGCACTTCGCAGTGGGCCTTCCATTCTGACGAGCCACCGGCGGCCCTCCTTCCGCAGGGGGACGAGGTACGCGGCTTCCGGGACGATGCGCCCTTTCCGCTGTTCCAGCGAATCGGCGGCAAGTGCCTGGCAGACGACGCAACGCACGAACGCCGTGCTGTCGTCGATCTGACGGAACTCCGCAGAACTTACGTATGCTTCTTCCGCGGCGGCCCTCACCGCCTCGAGGTCTCTTTCGGTGATGTTCGACGCGCGGAAGGCAATCCATTTGCGGGAATCCGCGGTACAACTTTCGTATGCTTCGTCGAAACGCAGGTTGAAATAATCTTCCGCAAATTCCCTGGCCCGGTTGCTTGCCTGTTTCTCCTCTTCGCCGGCGCATCCCGCCGTTCCCAATCCTGCAAGCAGGCATAAGGACAGAAGCCACCCTTTCCCTCGCGTCATTTTTTTGATGTTTTCGCCTCTTCCGGTCGGGAACCGTTCAGTCCCGTCGTCCGGTTTCGTATTCCCACGGTGCAAATATACGCCTTTTCCCGCGCCGGCCAATGAAAAGGGACATTTTTGAGGAATCCTGACCGCCCAATCGCAACGTGTGCGGAGTCCGGCAGCAAATGCGACAAAGTTACGTGAAGTTCCTGAACGAGCGAAGTAACGTCGTACCCGGAAACTTGACCGGTTCGTGCCGGACGGAGCCATGCCCATATCTCTGAGTTAGATGAAAGAGCCGCGTGTTTTCATTCCAATTCGTAAATCACGGAGGGAATGTTGCGCTTCAACACCTCCAGCCCGAAATCCTTCCCGGCGACAAGCCCTATGGAGCGGAGGCGGCCGTCGACCGTCTTTCGCGCAAGCTCCGGATGATTGTTCTCCTCGCTGATATGGCACAACCATACATGCCGGAGCCTGTCCGTAACATGTTCCGCCAGCAGTTCCGCCGCGGCCTTGTTGCTCAAATGCCCGTGGTCGCCGCTAATCCGCTCTTTCAGGTAAGCCGGATACGACCCCATCGTCAGCATGTCTTCGTCGTGGTTGGCCTCTATCACCAAATAATTCGCTTTGGCGACGTAACCGCCGAATTGTTCCGTCACATGTCCGGCATCCGTGATGAGGCAAAAGTTGGTCTCCCCGTATTGCACGCTATACCCCACGTTGTCAGAACTGTCGTGAGGCACGTCGAAAGGCGTGATTTCAAAACAGTCCAGCTTCAAGGTCTTCCCTTTCTGCAAGAGACGTATGTTTTCCTCCTTCAGTTTCGGCCTTGCGTGATAATTGCGCTCGATTCCGTCGTGCACGAGCCTGGTGGCATAGACCGGAAGCCCGTACTCTTTCGCCAAGCTCCCGACGGCTTTGACGTGATCCGTATGGTCGTGCGTGATCAGCACGGCCTTTATTTGCTTCAAGGAAAGCCCGCAAGTATGAAAATATCTTTTCAGCGTCCGTATTCCTATTCCGGCATCAATCAATATCCCGTAATTTTCCGAGAAGAGGAAGTAACAGTTCCCGCTGCTTCCGCTCCCCAGAGAAACAAACTTCAGCATGTCCGTTTTTTGTTTCTGCAAATATACGAAAACGCGGAAGAGCTGGCAAATATTTCTTTTCAGGCGAAAGATTATCCGGGCGATTTCCGCCGGTCGGCGTTTTGTCAGAACGTCAGTTCCGCCCCGCGAGAATCGCGTATTCGCACGCCAGCCGGGGCGGCGCGGAAAATACGCGATTTTCGCGCCGTTACGGGAAGACGGAATGTCAGCCGGAAAGGGATTCCCGGCATCGTTTTGTTCGGCGGAAGGCGGTTCCCCGCGCTTGCGGGCGGAGGACGCGCAAGCCGGAAGGGCGTTCCTCCTTGCAAAACGACGCCGGAGTTTCGTACCCGTTTTCCCTCCAAATAGAGAAAAAGGACGGTTTCTCCGCCGTCCGTTTTGCCGTTTCCGGGAGGAAAATCCGCCGGAATCCGCACTTTTCCGAAATTTCCTGCGGACAAGAAAGCGTCTCGTCCGCAGGAACGGGATTTTTTCCGGCACGAGAACGGGTAACTTGTTCACGGGAGAAGGGAACGGCTGTCATATTGTCAGAAAGCGGATGTGCCGTATGCCGCACGGCGGCTTCTCCGCCCGTCGTCCCGCCCGAAATACCGGAGGCGCGGCGAAGAAACCCGAATGAAGGACCGTCCCCGTAAGGAAATTCCCCGAATCCGCGGCTTCATGGCGGTTCGTTGCGCTCGGGCACTTCGGTTTTGAATCCGAGGATTCCGCAACGACCCGCAGCGGGAAACTCCTTGTGCCTTTGTCCGCATACCCTTTGGCGGATTGCCCGAAAAAGTGTAATTTTACACGTCATTTCGAAATAAATGAAAATCATAAGATATGAATATCTCTTATAACTGGCTGAAAGAGTATGTCGATTTTGAACTGACAGCTCCGGAAGTGGCGGCCGCGCTGACGTCGGAAGGGCTGGAAGCGGGCCGCGTGGAGGAAGTGCAACCGGTGAAAGGCGGTTTACAGGGGCTGGTCGTCGGCGAAGTGCTGACGTGCGTGCCTCATCCCAATTCCGACCACATGCACGTCTGTACGGTGAACCTCGGCGGAGGGGAGCCGGTACAGATAGTGTGCGGTGCGCCGAACGTGGCCTCCGGACAAAAAGTCGTCGTGGCCACCTTGGGTTGCAAACTGTACGACGGCGACGAAATAATCACCATTAAGAAATCGAAACTGCGCGGCGTGGAAAGCCACGGGATGATTTGCGCCGAAGACGAAATAGGCATCGGCACCGATCACAGCGGCATCATCGTGCTGCCTGGAACGGCGGAGCCCGGCACTCCGGCTGCGGAATATTACAACCTGAAGAGCGACTATGTCATCGAAGTGGACATCACGCCCAACCGTGCGGATGCCTGTTCGCATTACGGCGTGGCCCGCGACTTGTATGCCTGGCTGGTGCAGAACGGTTACGAGACGGCCCTGCACCGTCCGTCGTGTGACGGCTTCAAGGTGGACAACTGCAAGCTGGACATCGACGTCGAGGTGCGGAACACGGAAGCCTGTCCCCGTTATGTCGCCGTGACGCTCCGGAATTGCGAGGTCAAGGAAAGTCCGGAATGGCTGCAAGGCAAACTCCGCGCAATCGGCCTGCGCCCCATCAACAACATCGTGGATGTAACGAATTACATAATGTTCGCCTACGGACAGCCCTTGCACTGTTTCGATGCCGATATGATCAAAGGCGGGAAGATAGTGGTGAAGACCATGGACGAAGGCACGCCTTTCGTGACACTCGACGGAGTAAGGCATACATTAAGCGACCAAGACTTGGCCATCTGCAACGTGGAAGAGCCGATGTGCATCGCCGGCGTGTTCGGCGGGAAAGGAAGCGGAACGTATGGGACGACACGCAACGTGCTGTTGGAGAGCGCTTACTTCAATCCCACGTGGATTCGCAAAAGCGCGCGCCGCCACGGCCTGGGCACCGACGCCTCTTTCCGCTTCGAGCGCGGCATTGATCCGAACGGCGTGATTTACGCACTGAAACAGGCCGCCATGCTGTGCAAGGAACTGGCAGGAGGAGAAATAGCCATGGAAATCAAGGACATATATCCCGCCCCCTTGCCCGGTTTTGTCGTGGACTTGAATTATGAATACGCTTACGGACTGATGGGGAAGGACATCGGGGCGGACACGGTGGAAAGCATCGTGACGAGCTTAGAAATGAAAATAATGGAGAAGACGGCGGACGGGCTGAAACTTCAGGTGCCGGCGTACCGCGTGGACGTGAGGCGCCCCTGTGATGTGGTGGAAGAAATCTTGCGCGTGTACGGATATAATAATGTGGAGAACCCCTCTTCGGCGAAATCCGCGCCGAACGTCAAAGGCGATGAAAACAAAAGCCACAAACTGCAGAACCTGGTGGCGGAACAGCTGGTGGGATGCGGGTTCAATGAAATCCTGAACAATTCCTTGCAGCGAGCGGCCTATTATGACGGAATCGGAAGCTATCCGGCTTCGCACCTGGTGAAACTGATGAACCCGTTGAGTTCCGACCTGAACGTGATGCGCCAGACCTTGCTGTTTGGAGGCTTGGAATGTATCGCGCACAACGCCAACCGCAAGAACGCGGACTTGAAGTTCTTCGAGTTCGGAAACTGTTATTGTTACCGTGAGGAGGACAAATGCCCGGACATCATCCCCGGCGTGAGCAGCGGCCGCGACCCGGAAGTCATCCGGCACGTCCTGGACGCCTATTCGGAAAGCCGCCATCTCGGCCTGTGGGTGACGGGCAAGCGCGTGGCCGGCTCGTGGGCGCATCCCGACGAAGACAGCTCCTTCTATGAGCTGAAGGCTTACGTGCTGAACATCCTGGCCCGTTTGGGCGTGAATCCCGGCGCGTTGGTCTTTTCGCCGAGCCGAAACGACATTTATTCCAAAGGAATGGAAATCCGGAACCACGGCGGAAAAGTCCTGGCTTTGCTGGGCATTGTAAGCCGGAAAATCCGGAAGATGACGGATGTAACCCAGGATGTCTACTACGCCGACTTGGACTGGAAGCTCCTGATGAAGGCCGTCCGTAACAAGAAAGTCGGTTATGCCGAAATCGGCAAGTTCCCCGCCGTGAGCCGGGACTTGGCTCTTTTGCTCGACAAGGGCGTGGAGTTCGCCGAGATAGAAAAGGTGGCCTATTCCACGGAGAAGAAGTTGCTGAAAGAAGTGACGCTCTTCGACGTGTACGAGGGAAAGAACCTGGAAACCGGGAAGAAGAGTTATGCCGTGAACTTCGTGTTGCAAGACGAGACGAAGACCTTGAACGACAGGCAAATCGACGCGATAATGAACAAGCTGATTGAGAACTTGCAGGACAAGTTGGGCGCAAAGCTGAGGTGAACCCGTGTCATGAGAGGATTGGTCGTAGCCAAAGTCATATATTACGTGCTGGTGTTTTGTTGGTTGTTGCAAATCGCCCTTCAAGGTTACACGAGTGCGCTGATCGTCCCTACGGTGGCGCTCGTCGCATACGGGCTGGTTATCAATCATAAAATGAGAAAGAGACAGTAGGAATCATCATATTAAAATTTAATTCCAATGGGAAGAGCGTTTGAATACAGGAAGGCTGCAAAGCTGAAAAGATGGGGGCACATGGCCAAGACTTTCACGAAACTGGGCAAACAAGTAGCCATTGCCGTAAAGGCCGGCGGCCCCGAACCCGAAAACAACCCCGCGTTGCGTTCAATCATCGCCACGTGCAAGCGCGAGAACATGCCGAAGGAAAACATCGAGCGTGCCATCAAGAACGCCATGGGCAAGGATCAGAGCGAATATAAGAGCATGACCTACGAAGGATACGGGCCGCATGGCATCGCCGTCTTCGTGGACACGCTGACCGACAACCCGACACGCACGGTGGCCGACGTCCGCTCGGTATTCAACAAGTTCTCCGGGACGTTGGGCACCATGGGGTCGTTGGCTTACTTGTTCGACCACAAATGCGCGTTCACGTTCAAGAAGACGGACGCGGTGGACATGGACGAACTGATACTCGACCTGATAGACTTCGGGGTGGAAGAGGATTACGACATGGACGAAGAGGAAGGCACGATCACCATCTACGGCGACCCGAAAAGCTACGGGGTCATCCAGAAACGACTGGAGGAGCGGGGATTCGAGGACGTGGGCGGCGAATTCACCTACATCCCGAACGACCTGAAGGACATATCGGCCGAAGGGCGCGAGACGTTGAACAAGATGGTGGAGAAGCTGGAAGAGTTCGACGACGTGCAGACGGTGTACACGAACATGAAGCCTGAATAAAGATGAAAACGATTTATCAGACAGAGGGCACTTGCTGCAAGCAGATAGAACTGGAAGTGGACGGGGATGTGGTGAAGTCCGTGCGTTTCTTGGGCGGCTGTCATGGAAACCTTCAAGGTATAGCCCGGCTGGTGGAAGGGATGCGCGTGGACGATGTGGTAAGTCGCCTAAGCGGTATCCGTTGCGGCATGAAACCCACGTCGTGTCCCGACCAGCTTGCGCTGGCCTTGCGGCAAGCCGTTTCCCGGACTTGAGGGCACGGGAATATAAGTAAGGAACCATCCCCCTCGCCGCCCCATGCGATAAGGGGCGGGGAGGGGGATGGTTCCTTTTTTCGCGATTCGGGCAGGGGCTTTTCTCATTCGTCAGGCAAGGCGCGCGTTTTTGTGCCGAGAGAAGTTCACGTGCCCGTCCCGTCTCCGGCTTCCGCCGTCCGGTCGTCCGACACCGGCACGCCCGTTGCGGGCTGTTCCGCTGTTTATCCCCGGACGATGTTCCTGCGCATCCCTTACGGCGCAACGGGCGGTGCCGTTGTTCCGCGGCGCGTCCTCACCCCGCGTTCGCGGACGGAAAAGCCGTAGCGGCTCGTGCGTTTTGACACGAGCCGCTACGGCTTTTTCCCGTCATCCTCAACCCGTTGGCGATCGCTCTCTTAGTAAGAGAGCGATCG